>CANGMZ010000164.1 GCA_947454715.1 Chitinophagaceae bacterium | reverse complement strand
ATACTTGCATCTGTTGCAGGAATGTTGTCACTATTCGTAAATCCACCACCTGCAATAGTTGTGATTATGCCAGAAGAATTGACTTTTCTAACACGATTATTTAATTCGTCAGCTATATAGACATTGCCAGTGTCATCAACTACAACATCCCTTGGTCCGTGTAACTGGGCAGCTGTTGCAGGTCCATTATCACCTGAGTAACCTTGTGTTCCATTACCAGCTATGGTAGTTATGTTTTGTGCGTGTGTGAGAAGGGGGAGTAGTAGTAGTATGAATAAATACTTTTTCATAGTAATGTATGTTGTTGAGATAAAGATAAATGATATCAACCAAAGTGCATAAGGTGGGGAAGAGGTGATATATTTCTCGGTGGTTGATTTTATGATTAGAGGCGATTAGTTACCTTTATCTTCAATTAAGAACCATGACCAATAACCAGATAGCTGACCAGTTTTCTCTTTTGTCCAAACTTATGGACTTGCATGGGGAAAACAGTTTTAAAGCCAAGGCATACGCTACTTCGGCATTCAATATAGAGAAATTACCCGCTGAGATAACTACCATGAGTGAGGCTGAATTGTTCAGCATGAAGGGGATTGGGGAGTCAACAGGTAAGAAGATATTGGAGTTGCTGGCTACGGGTAAGTTGGCTGCTCTGGAGGAGATTATTGCCAATACCCCTCCGGGAATACTCGATATGATGGGTATAAAGGGTTTGGGGCCTAAAAAGATAGCGGTTATCTGGCACGAACTGGGTGTGGAGTCAATAGGTGAGTTGGAATATGCCTGCAATGAGAATCGCCTGGTGTCGCTAAAGGGTTTTGGTGCTAAAACACAGGAAAGCATATTACAGAGCATTGCCTACCTGAAACAGAATGAAGGTTTTTACTTATGGTCGGTGGCTGCTTTTGTGGCAGAGGGTGTTTTAGCTTCATTGCGCAAGGCTTTTCCGGCGGGTCTATTTTCGTTAGCGGGGGCTATCAGGCGGCAGATGGAGACGATAGAGGAGATAGATATTGTTACAGATATACCGGCAGGGCTGTTGCTCGAGCAGTTTAAAGATATTGAAGGCGCATCGGTAAGTGATGATACTGTTGCGAGTTTGAGGATATACCTGCCTATGCAGCCTTATATTGTTTTTCATTGTGTGGCAACAAGCCGCTTTTATACACAGCAGTTTTTAACAACGGGTAGTGCCACGTTTATTGAGGCATTTAAGACGCAGTATCAATTGCCGGAGTGTGCAACAAGTGAAGAAGAAATATTTGCACACAATGGATTGCAATTTATTGCACCCGCTATGCGCGAAGATGCTGCGGTATTGGTGAAGGCGGCAACACAACAATTGCCAAAGGAACTGATTACGAAGGCGGATATTAAAAGTATCATCCACTCGCACTCGGTTTACAGTGATGGACAAAACACCATTGCCGAAATGGCTGAAGCCGCTATAAAGTCAGGTTTTGAATACCTGGTGCTGAGTGATCACTCACAGGCTGCGTTTTATGCCAGTGGGCTCTCGCCGGAACGTATAGCCCAGCAACATGCTGAAATAGATGAGTTGAATGTAAAATTTGCCCCATTTAAAATATTCAAGAGTATAGAAGCAGATATACTCAATGATGGTAGCTTAGACTATACTGCTCAGGTGCTGAATACATTTGATCTGGTAATAGCCTCTGTGCATAGTAATCTGAAAATGAGTGAGGAAAAGGCTATGGCTCGTGTAATGGCCGCTATTGAAAATCCGTTTACGACCATATTGGGGCACCCCACGGGGCGGCTGCTGTTGTCTCGTAAGGGATATCCGCTAGATCATAAAGCCATAATAGATGCCTGTGCTGCACATAATGTAGTATTAGAAATCAATGCGCACCCCCGCAGGCTAGACCTCGACTGGCGGTGGATAGCATACGCACTGGAAAAAGGGGTGTTGCTCTCTATAGACCCCGATGCGCACAGTATAAATGGCTATAACGATGTTTATTATGGTGCTATGATAGCGCAGAAGGGCGGACTTACCGCAGCACATAACCTGAGTAGTTTTACTCTGGCGGAGTTTGAGGCCTATTTATTGAAGGTAAGGGCAAAAAGAACGGCAGCAGGTTACTGATATTTGTAGTTTATTGATTGTGAGTGTTTTTTGTGTTGGCACAGTTTTACTTTGTTTATAAGAGAACAATTAAAACTGAGACCATGAAAAATAAATTAACAGCCATTGTTGCCATAGTTGTATTAGTGGCATTTGGCTCATGTAAGAAAAATTATACGTGTACATGTACCACCGTTATAGGTTCTGCATCTGCTACACAGGCGCATAATATTGATAATGCAACACTTATTGATGCCAAGAACAGTTGCGATAACTATGAGACACAGGCCAATAACTCATATCCGGGTGGTACAACCTGCCATTTATAAGTGATTGAACTTTATGAAATTACCCCACCGCTTTCCTTCGCAACAAGGAAAGCGGTTTTTTTTTGTGCGATATTCCATTAATAGTCAGAACTTTGAAACTCAGTAGATATAGTCAAACCGCATCATAATTATAAAATGAAGTACCTTTTTAAGGTCGTATCAATATTATTGTCGGTAGTAACGGGGGCTTTGTTCCTGTACTCTGCCTATACAAAGGCATTTCCGGTATATGTGTTTGAATACACAATGGTGCGCTATGCGTCTTTCCCGTGGTGGCTGGCATCTGTTTGTGCCCGTTTGTTTGTGGGCATAGAGGCTGGACTGGGGTTAATGATAGCTACTTGCATTTATGGTTCCCGTAAGTGGGTATTAAAGTGGGCAATGCTGTTGTTGGTTATTTTTAATATATACCTGGTCTACCTGTGGGTGAGGTTTGGTAATGATGTGAATTGCGGTTGCTTTGGTGATGCGGTGTGGATGTCGCCCGGTGCGTCGCTGGTTAAAAATTTTATATTGTTGGGTGTTATCGGGTTCCTGTACCGTTATAACAGAGCCATAAGCGGTAAATGGGCGCAAGTGGCATTGGGAACTACGGTATTGTGCAGTCTTATATTGCCTTATGCGCTGCTGGGTATTCCCCTAAAAGTGAGTGGTTATCGCCTCAATCTGCAACCATTATATACCTATAGTGCGGAGAAAAAAGACATACCTGCTATAGATCTAAACAAAGGAAAACATATTATTGCTTTTTTGAGCCCAAGTTGCTCGCATTGCCGGAAAGCTGCGCTGAAGATGAAATTACTCAGGGATAAGGACACCACATTGCCTTTTTATTTTGTGATCGGAGGCAATACCAGCGACCTTACCGACTTCTGGAAAGACTCGCACGCAGCGCAAATGCCCTATACCCGTGTAGACAGAGATCACTTCATGGCATATACCGGTGGGGTGTTCCCGGTAATATTGTTTGTGAACAATGATACGGTGGAGGCAAGAGTAGAATATGTGGATATGACCCTGCGCAGAACACAAGATTGGCTTAAAAAGTGATGTTTACAGAGAATGTGGATATTAATTTACAAAAAATCCGTGCATTTTTTATATTTTAGCCACCCAATATCAAACCCTATTTTTACAGGGTATAGACATACCTATAAAAGAAAGAGAACATGCAATATCAGCAAACCGGACTTGTAGTAGTAATTCCGGTATATAATGAACAGGACTGTATTGAAGAAGTGCTTACATCGTGGGGTAATTTCCTGAACGGGTATCTTAATAATGTATCATTTAAAATAGTTGTTGTTAACGACGGTTCAAGAGACAATACGCCTAAGATATTAGACGAGATTGCGACTAAATACCCATACCTGCATATCGTGCATCAGCAAAATGGCGGTCATGGTGAGGCGGTACTTAATGGTTATGCTGTTGCGCTGAAATTTGAGCCTGATTGGGTTTTTCAGGTAGATAGCGACAATCAGTTCTTGCCAGAGGACTTCCCTAAATTATGGGAGAACAGGTCAAAATCTAATTTCCTGCTGGGTTTCCGTAAGAAAAGATATGATGAGTTTAACCGATTGGTGATAACCCGTATCGTGCGTGTGATCATCTTTGCTTTATATCGTGTATGGGTCAATGACTCTAATATTCCTTACCGCCTTATAAAGGGTAGTTATCTGAAATTATTGCTCAGAGACTTGCCGGGTCGTCCGTTTGCACCAAATATCTTCCTGACTGTAATGGCGAAGAAAGATGGCAATGACCTTATGTTTATACCGGTGACCCACAAGGAGCGCGAAACGGGGCAGGTATCTATTATTAAAATGAAGCTGCTTAAAGTTTGTGTGCGTTCTGCTAAGGAACTGTTCAACTTTGCATTCACTGTTAAAAAACGTAAAATGTCTTAATGATAGATGGCTGTCTGAATAAGGTGGCTCTATCATTACTTTTTATTATTCATATTTACATTGCAACATGTCTCATCATAAGTATATCATTATAGGTGCGGGTCCTACAGGGCTTGGTGCTGCTTACAGACTCAGGGAGCTGGGTATAGAAGATTTTATTGTATTAGAGAAAGAGAGTGGTGCCGGTGGTTTATCTACCAGCTTTGTTGATGAAAAGGGATTTACCTGGGATATAGGTGGTCACGTGCAGTTTTCGCACTACAAGTATTTTGATGATCTAATGATGAAGGCACTGGGTGAAGATGGCTGGCTCAATCACCAAAGAGAGTCGTGGGTGTGGATCCGTGATCGTTTTGTGCCATATCCGTTTCAGAACAACATCCGTTGCTTACCCAAAGATGATGTGTGGGCTTGCCTGCAGGGCATTATTCAAGAATATAAAAGTTCTTCTTACCCAAAGCCGGCCAATTTCCGTGAATGGATCTATGCCACACTGGGCAAGGGTATAGCAGAATTATTTATGATACCTTATAATTTCAAGGTGTGGGCTTACCCGCCTGAAATGATGAGTTATACCTGGATAGGGGAGCGTGTAGCTATTACCGATCTGGAAAGAGTCTCTAAGAATATTCTTTACGATATTGAAGATGTATCGTGGGGACCTAACAGTACATTTCAATTCCCTAAATATGGTGGTACGGGTGCTATTTGGCTGAGTGTAGCTAAAATGGTGGGTCACGATAAATTCAGATTTGGCAGCTATGTTGAGTCTATAGATGAAAAAACGAAGACCATCTATTGTGCTGATGGCAGCACACATACTTACGATAAGCTGATCAATACCATGCCGCTCGATGTGCTGGTGAATAAGCTGAAGCATGTAGCTGACAGCCATAAAGAAGTGGTGAAATTGTTGAAGCATTCTACTACACACATTATAGGTGTGGGGTTGAAGGGTAAACCGGCACCAAGTCTTGAAACCAAGTGCTGGATGTATTTCCCTGAGTCTGACTGTCCGTTCTACAGAGTAACGGTATTCTCTAATTACAGCCCGAACAATGTGCCGGATATTACGCAACATTGGTCGCTGATGGCGGAGGTAAGCCAGAGCGAGTGTAAGCCGGTGAATGCAGAAACGATAGTAGAAGAGACGATACAGGGTATGCTCAATACCAAGCTGATAGAGAGCCGTGAGGATATTGTTTCGGTTTGGTATAAGTCGTTGGAATATGGTTACCCAACACCGTCTGTAGATAGAGATAAGGCAATCAATAAAGTGATACCTGAGCTGGATAAGGTAGATATTTACTCTCGCGGTCGTTTTGGTGGCTGGAAGTATGAAGTATCTAACCAAGACCACTCTTTGATGCAGGGTGTGGAGATAGTGAATAAGCTGGAATTGGGTATCAATGAGATCACTTTCCCGTTCCCGGCTACTGCCAATGCTATGTGGGGTAAATAAGCTCCTGATGATATTTTACTTTGCCTCAGTAGTGGGGCAGGGTAATTTTTAAACAGGAACCTATATTTTAATAAAAATTTGTTCTTTTTTGTTCTCTTTTTGACTTTATTATGTACCTTCGCAGTCCCAAATTTTGAGAACAGGGATAGTTGTTCGGTAACAGAATTTGTGTTCTTTATTTTTTGGCGAGGTAGCTCAGTTGGTTAGAGCACAGGATTCATAACCCTGAGGTCGGGAGTTCAAATCTCCTCCTCGCTACACGGT
>CANGMZ010000163.1 GCA_947454715.1 Chitinophagaceae bacterium | reverse complement strand
TAACAACTTTACTTTGAAAACCTATTTTTCAGCATACTGAGTGCGTCGTTCATGCTGACGGGCGCATCTTCTTTTGGTTTGTTATTGTGTTGCTTAGGTACTGGTGGCCCCTGTCTTTTTGCTCCTGTTGCGGGTCCCTCTTGCGTTTGTTTTATTGATAAGGCTATTCGCTTACGGGCAACATCTACTTCCGTAACCTTAACCATCACTTGTTGGTTTAGTTTAAGCGCCTCATTAGGATCAGTGATATACTTGTGCGATATTTCAGAAACATGTACCAGGCCGTCTTGTTTTACACCTATATCTACAAATGCGCCAAAGCGGGTAATATTGGTTACAACACCCGGCACTATCATACCTGTATGCACATCTTCAATAGAGTAGATAGCGGCAAATTCGAACTGCTGCACTTCACTACGTGGGTCAAGTCCCGGTTTTTTCAATTCGTTAATAATATCGCGTAGTGTATGTTCACCTATTTCAGGAGTTATATAGTTTTTAGGATCCAGTTGTTTTACGAGTTCGCTATTGCCTATCAGTGACTTTACATCGGCATTAATATCCTTGGCCATTTTGGCTATCAGGGTATATGCCTCCGGGTGAACCGCACTTGCATCGAGTGGGTCATCACCATCCTTTATGCGTAAGAAGCCGGCACACTGCTCGAATGCTTTATTGCCCAAACGTGGCACTTTCATCAATTGTTTGCGGCTAGTGAACCTACCAATCTCGTTGCGGTAAGTAATAATGTTCTCAGCAATTGATGGACCAATACCGCTCACATAAGAAAGTAAATGCTTACTAGCGGTGTTGAGGTTTACACCAACAGTATTTACACAGCTGATAACGGTTTGGTCAAGGCGTTCTTTCAGGCGCACCTGATTCACATCGTGCTGGTACTGTCCTACACCTATACTCTTAGGGTCTATTTTTACCAGTTCTGCCAGTGGGTCCATAAGTCTGCGACCAATGCTTACCGCACCACGAACGGTGATATCCTCATCCGGAAATTCTTCTCTTGCTATAGCAGATGCAGAATAGATAGATGCCCCATCTTCATTCACTAAAAATATAGGCAATCCCAGATTCATCTTTTTGATGAATTGCTCTGTTTCTCTGCCGGCTGTACCATCACCTATTGCAATGCATTGCAGGTTATAAGTCTTTATCAGATCGCGGATGGTGCGCTCTGCTTCAACTGCTCTGTGATTATTTTCGTGTATGTAAATGAGACCGGTCTTCAATAATGTTCCCTGTTCATCGAGGCATACGGTTTTGCAACCAGTTCTATAACCGGGGTCAATAGCCAATATACGTTTGCTGCCCAGTGGTGAACTCAACAATAATTGACGAAGATTTTCTGCAAATACATTGATAGCTTCTTCATCTGCCTTTACTTTAAGTGACATTCTGAATTCACTTTCCAGACTAGGCAGCAACAATCTGCGCCATGAATCTTTCACCGCTTTTTTTACATGATCTGCGGCTTCATTATGGGCAGTTACGAAATGCTTTTCAGCCAGTGCCAATGCTTCTTCTTCTTCCGGCGAAATGGCCATTCGCAGCACACCTTCCATAAAGCCACGCATAATTGCCAGTAGTCTATGCGAAGGTATTTTAGATATAGGCTCAGAAAATTCGAAGTAGTCTTTATACTTGATTGCTTCCTGTTCTTTATCTGCGAGCACCTTGCTTTGCACTGTTGCTTTCGTTTCAAATAAACGACGCATTCCTGCACGCACTTCTGCGTGTTCATTAACCAGCTCAGAGATAATGTCTCTTGCACCTTGCAATGCTTCTTCAGGTGTTTTTACCTGTTCGTTTATATGTTTGGCTGCGGTTTCAGCTATATTGATATTGCCTTGCTCCAACAGCAGGTTTGCTAACGGCTCCAGTCCGTTTTCACGTGCTGTTTGTGCTTTGGTTTTACGTTTTGGTTTGTATGGGAGGTATAAATCTTCCAGTTGAGCAAGGGTAGTAGCTGCATTGATTTTTTCCTGCAGTGTATCTGTCATTTTTCCTTGCTCGGTAATTGTCTTTTCAATGAATGCTTTACGCTCCGCAAATTCTTTTTGCGCATTAGCTTCATCTTGTATGCTTTGTATCTGTACTTCGTCAAGTGCGCCCGTTTTATCTTTACGATAACGCGCAATGAACGGTATGGTAGCACCTTCAGCCAGTAGCTCCAGTACTGCGGTTACATCCTGTCTTCTTAAATTCAGTTTGGCACTTACGCCCTGTACATAATCCAGCATATTGCAATAATTATTGGGCTGCGAAAGTAAGTTGCTGAACGGATTCAGAAAAGGAATTTCTTTGGGAATGTTTTTGTATACACTAGCAGCGTAGGATGTAAATGTTTGATAATGAGCAAAATGTAGTAACTAAAATTGTCAGTCATAACATTTTCTTATGCATTTTTCTTTAAGGCGTTCAGCAATGCTTTTATGCGGTCTTTGTTTTGTCGTGAAGCATATCTCCTGCTTTCTTTTTCAGTTTCCGAGCTTCTTTTTCGGCATCGCTTTTTACGGTCAGGAAGGTGTTCTCAAGGAGTAAACCGACTATTATACCTGCAGTTGCGTAAGTAACTAATCTGGATAGTTTCATGTTGCTATGTATTAACTTATTCAAAGATAATGGACATATAAATGATGCCATCACCACATACTAAAGGTAAATGTCAATTTTGAAGATGTGTGTAACATATTTGTGATATTGGTCAGCACGACTAATAGGCGTTACAGTCAGTATTTGTTTTTTATTATTTTTAATTAGCAGATAAGCATTGATATTTGCTATTCAACTCATGAATACTTACAAATAGCTGAATAATATGTTTGAAAATAAATTTGAACCGCTGGCACCCAAGGAGGTATTCTATGGCAGAATATTCAGAAGCTTTACAATAGGTTTGGTTATTTTGCTGATATGCCTGCTGATAGGTATACTGGGATATCACTATATGGCAGATATTCCCTGGATTGATTCTATACACAATGCCTCTATGATATTGAGTGGTATGGGGCCGGTAGCAGATGTGAAAAATGTAGCCGGAAAATTATTTTCTTCCGTTTATGCTTTGTTCAGTGGGGTTGTCTTTATTACGAATATCGGGTTTACATTAGCCCCGGCTGCACATAGGTTTTTTCATAAACTCCATGTCGATGATTATGAGACAGATGATAAATGATTGAAATCTTAGCACTTGGTTTTAATTTTTTACCTCCGTCTGTCCCGTATCTTTGCATCCTCAAATAAACAGAGCCATGAGCTATAAAGATATTCCGAGGGGTAAAGTGCTGGAGTGGATAAAGGAAAAGTATGAGGGTAAGGAAGTGACGGATTCTCGTTCGCCTGCCGGCAACTGGTTGAAATTCACACTGGAGCATATTGAGAAAGGCGCGGCTACACTTACCACAGAGGTTCGTAACGAAATGACCAATCCTTATGGTAACATACATGGAGGCATGATGAGTTTGGTGATAGATGAATCGATAGGTTGGGCAATTGTCAGTTTGGATACTGAGATGCATTACACCTCTCTTACACTCAATGTAGATTTTCTTTATGCTATAAAAGAAGGTGAGCGACTGAGAGCAGAATCGAAAGTGATGCGCACAGGTAAAAAAATCATCAATGTAGAGTGTCATGTGTATGATATGCATGGTAAGATACTGGCTCGTGGCGGTAGCAATCTCATTGTTACCGGAATGGCATTTGTTGAGTAGTTGTAAATGTGACTCATCGGTATTACAAACAATTCTAAAATTATTCACTTTACTCCCCTATGGCTAATTACTCTAAGGAGCGTCTGCATCAGGCGTTAAAGCATTTTTTCGGTTACGATAATTTTCGTTTAGATCAGCTATCTGTTATAGAAACAGTATTGGCAGGGAAAGATGTTATGGGTATTATGCCTACAGGCGGAGGTAAGAGTATTTGCTACCAACTTCCGGCAATGTTGTTGCCGGGCATTACTATTGTTGTTTCTCCGTTGATTGCACTGATGAAAGATCAGGTAGACTCCTTGTTGGCCAATGGTATTCATGCCGCTTTCCTCAATTCCTCTCAATCTGCAGATGAGCAGCGGGAGGTAATTATGCAGGCGCAGTTAGGAAATATAAAACTACTATACATAGCCCCGGAGCGCATACCGGCAAACAGTAGCGCATTCATTGATTTTTTAAGAAGACTCAATCCTTCTTTATTTGCGATAGATGAGGCGCATTGTATTTCCTCATGGGGGCACGACTTCAGACCTGAATATCTGAAATTGGCTATTCTGAAACAGTGTTTCCCAACCACGCCTGTTATTGCACTTACTGCCAGTGCCGATAAACTTACCCAAGATGATATTGTCCGTAAGCTGGATATACCAACGGCCAAAGTGTATATATCGAGTTTTAACCGACCAAATATCAGCTATTATATTCGCCCAAAGCAAAATACAATGGCGCGTATAGCGGAGTATATAATGAAACACAAAAACGATTGTGGTATCATTTATACACTCTCCCGATCATCTACAGAAGAGATAGCAGGTAAGCTGCACGCAATGGGTGTAAAAACAGCCTATTATCATGCCGGGCTTGAAGCTACTGAGCGAAGCAGGGTACAAGAGGCTTTTCAGAAAGACGATATAAAAGTGATAGTTGCTACTATAGCATTTGGTATGGGTATTGACAAATCGAATGTGCGCTTTGTTATTCATCACGATGTGCCTAAGAATATAGAAGGCTATTATCAGGAGACAGGTCGTGCAGGTAGAGATGGTCTCAAGAGTGATGCTATTTTGTTTTACTCTCGTGGCGATATCATGAAACTGAAAAAGTTTGCGGTAGTTGAAGGTAATGCCGAGCAGACTGCGGTGTCTATGAATAAGTTGAAGAAGATAGAGCAGTTTTGTGAGAGCGATACCTGTAGGCGTCAATATCTAATGCAATACTTTGGTGAGCCATTTCCTGCTTATTGCGGTAGTTGTGACTATTGCCTGTCGTCGCTTGAAGAGCGTGATGCTACAGTAGATGCACAGAAATTTCTCTCAGCAATAGTGCGCACAGGGGAGCGATATGGCGTGGGCTACATTATTGATATTCTCAGAGGCTCTAATAATGAAAAGATACAACCTGCTCATAAACAATTAAAAACCTATGGAGTAGGCAAAGACCTGAAGAGAGAGGAGTGGCAGTGGTTGGCGCAGCAGATGCTCAGTAATGGGTACATGGACCGGGCTGAAGATCAGTATGCGGCACTCTTGCTCAATGATAAGAGTAAGGCAATATTGAAAGGGGAAACAAAGCTCATGTTGGTAATGCAGAAGGAACAGAAGATTTCTGCAATGGAGGAAGATGAGTATAGCTATGATGAGCAACTAATGAAGGAACTGAAATCTGTTCGCCACGAAATGGCAGACAGAGAGCATGTGCCTGCTTATAATATTGTTCCGGATAATACCCTTGTGGAACTAGCTATGTACTTGCCTCAGAGTTTTGATGATATGAAGCAGATAGCGGGTATAGGTGATTACAAGTTGGGTAAATATGGTGGTGCATTTCTTGCGGTTATTCAACGAATCACCAATGAGAAACATCTGGAAAGCCGCATGCACCTTAAAGTGCCGAAGACAGCAAAGAAAAGCACAACAGAAAAAGCACCTGCCACCGGCAATACTTTTGCTACTACCCTGAATATGTATAAACAGGGGCTGGGCATGGAAGAAATTGCCCAACAGCGTAGTCTGTCATTGTCTACAGTAGAAGGTCACTTGGCTAAGTATGTGCCTACAGGGGAAGTAGATATATTTAAACTTGTATCTCCTTACAAGGTTGATAAGATAATAGCTACCATACGTATAGCGGGTGCAACTGCAGGGTTGAGAGATCTAAAAGAACGCCTTGGTGATGATTATAGTTACGGCGAGATACGTCTCGTAATGGAATACAATAAAGTCTTCAAGTAAAACACAACGAATAGCCATTGTATTTCAGATATTGACTTAATGCTCACCTTTAAATTTTTCCATTGTAACTGATGTGTCTGAGCTTATGCCTTCCGACTTGAATACTTTAGAAAACGTGCGAAGTAATATTTTGAAGTCGAGGCCAAAGGAAATATGTTCAACGTACCAAATATCGTACTCGAATTTTTGTTTCCAACTTATAGCATTACGACCGTTTGTTTGTGCCCAGCCGGTGATACCGGGTTTTACATCGTGTCTGTGTTTCTGTGTTTCACTGTATAGTGGCAGGTATTCAACCAATAGTGGTCGTGGTCCTACAATGCTCATGTCACCCTTAATCACGTTAATCAACTGTGGAACCTCATCG
>CANGMZ010000162.1 GCA_947454715.1 Chitinophagaceae bacterium | reverse complement strand
ACGCGTCCGCTTAGTAAGACTAAACGCTGGCGCCTGGTAGAAATTATTGAAAAAGCTAAGTAACTTTTTAGAATGATACAACAAGAATCCCGGCTCAATGTAGCCGACAACAGCGGTGCCAAAGAAGTACTTTGCATTCGTGTGTTGGGTAATTCTGGTCAAGATTACGCAGGTATAGGCGATAAGATCGTTGTTACTGTAAAAGACGCTATCCCAGGTGGTGGTATGAAGAAAGGTACTGTGTCAAAAGCAGTTATCGTTCGTACCAAGAAGAAGCTTCGCCGCAGGGATGGTTCTTACATCAGTTTCGATGATAACGCTGTAGTGTTGCTCAACAATTCAGATGAGCCACGCGGAACTCGTATCTTTGGACCTGTAGCCCGTGAATTGCGCGATAAAGGATATATGAAAATAGTTTCCCTCGCACCCGAAGTATTGTAAAATTTGTTGTACCTTTGCAGCCCGTTAAGGAAAACGGGGTAAAGTATAACGTTAATTCATAGTAACAGTGAAACAGAGATTCAAACCAAAGTTCAATATTAAAAAGGGCGATAACGTGGTTGTTATTGCTGGTGACGATAAAGATCGCACCACGCCGCGTCAGGTGCTGAGCGTGCTTACCTCTGAAGGCCGTGTTCTGGTTGAAGGAGTGAACATGATCACTAAGCACCTTAAGCCTAACGCCCAGAATCCCCAGGGTGGTATCGTAAAGCAGGAAGCTCCGATAAACATCTCTAACGTAATGTTATGGGATGCTAAATCTAAAGCACCTGCACGTGTATCACGTACTCGTACTGAAACCGGTTTTTCACGTATTTCTAAAAAATCAGGGGAGGTAATCAAGTAATGGCAACGACAACAACATATTCCCCTCGTTTACTTAAGAAGTACAGGGATGAAGTGGTGCCCGCAATGATGAAGAGATTCGGGTACAAAACAGTAATGCAGTGCCCACGTTTGGTTAAGATTTGTCTTAATCAGGGTGTAAAGGGTTCTGTATCTGATAAGAAAATGATTGACGACGCAGTAAACGAAATGTCAATGATTACTGGTCAGAAGGCAATTCCTACAATGTCTAAAAAAGACATCTCTAACTTTAAGCTTCGTAAAAACATGCCTATCGGCTGTCGTGTTACTTTGCGTAATGTTAATATGTTCGAGTTTTTAGATCGTTTCATTTCTGTATCTCTGCCACGTGTACGTGACTTCAAGGGTATCAATGAGAAATCATTCGATGGTCGTGGTAACTACACAATGGGTATCACAGAACAGATCATCTATCCTGAGATCAACATCGACAAACTTCCTCGCATTAGTGGTATGGACATAACTTTTGTTACTACTGCTAGCACTAACGAAGAAGCTTATGAGTTGCTCAAGTTGATGGGTATGCCATTCAAAAACATGGAAAAAACAGGCTAGTACTTGTAATATGACCGGAGCTATAAACTCCGGTTTTTTACCTGAACTGTCGAAAATATATTTAAGAACACTTTCTTTAGATAATACTAAGGAGTAAGATAACAAAAAATGGCTAGAGAATCAGTAAAAGCCCGTCAACGCAAACGCGAGAAAATGGTTGTTAAGTATGCTGCTAAGCGCGCTGCTCTTAAGGCTGCAGGAGATTACGAAGGTTTGGATGCACTTCCAAAGAATTCATCTGCTGTACGTTTGAAGAACAGATGCCAGATCACTGGACGCCCTCGTGGTTATATGAGATACTTCGGTATCTGCCGTAATGCTTTCCGCGATATGGCCCTTGATGGTAAAATACCAGGAGTTAGAAAAGCGAGCTGGTAAACCCCTGTTCTGCTATTGCAGAAAAAGGAAAAAGTTTCAAGGTCAGTACCTACTGTACTGAAACCCGTAACAATTGTTTTACAAAACCTAAAAAATAAAAATGGTAACAGATCCAATAGCAGATTTATTGACCCGTATCCGTAACGCTCAAATGGCTCGTCATCGTATCGTTGAGATACCGGCGTCAAATGTTAAAAAACGTATCGCTGAAATACTGTATGATAAAGGTTATATCCTTAAATACAAATTCGAAGAAGATAGCAAACAAGGTATTATCAAAATAGCTTTGAAGTATGATCCTACTACTAAGGAACCAGCTATCAAATCTCTTGAACGTATCAGCCGTCCGGGTCTTCGCCAGTATGCTAAACCTGCTGACATCCGTCGCGTTATGAATGGTTTGGGTATCTCTATCATCTCTACATCTAAGGGTGTAATGACTGATAAAGAAGCTCGTGCTAACAACGTAGGTGGTGAAGTAATGTGTAATATTTACTAAGATTTATTTATTTCTAGCTGGTTTTTCCAGCTAGAAATTTGTTTATAATAGTGCTGCTGACAATATAAGTTCTCTATACGGTAACTGAAAACAGCAATTTTTTTAATTTTTTACAATCTTTTATTATGTCTCGTATAGGTAAAAAACCTGTAGTTCTTCCAAACGGTATCACAGTTTCAGTAAACGCTGCAAACGAACTTACTGTAAAAGGCCCTAAGGGTCAGTTAACTCAAGCGATTGATCGCGATATTATTATCAATGTTCAGGATGGCCAACTTGTAGTTGAGCGTCCAACAGATCAGATTCGTCATCGTGCACTTCATGGTTTATACCGTTCATTGGTAGCTAACATGGTTACTGGTGTTACTACAGGTTTCAAAAGAGAACTTGAACTTGTCGGTGTAGGTTATCGTGCTGCCGTTACTGGTCAGCAGATTGATCTTGCTTTAGGTTTTTCTCACAACATCATCATGGATCTTCCTATCGAAGTAAAAGCTAACGCTATTGCTGAAAAAGGTCAGAATCCACGTATCATACTTGAATCAATTGACAAGCAATTGCTTGGCCAGGTAGCTGCAAAGATTCGCGGTCTTCGTAAGCCAGAACCATACAAGGGTAAGGGTGTACGTTACTCAGATGAAATTGTTCGTCGTAAGGCAGGTAAATCAGCTGGTAAATAATTTGTAGGTTATCAATGATAAACAAGTTGTGTGAACAACTTGTTTATCTATTGAAACTTACTTGTAATAAATATAACTTCATTAATACTCCGGCAGCCATCTTAGAGATGAGCCCGTAAAAACTAGATATATGTCTTTAGATGAAAAAGTGATCCGTCGTCAGAAACTCCGCTGGCGTATTCGTGCCAAAATCTCTGGCACACCACAGATGCCTAGGCTTTCTGTATTCCGTAGCAACAGTGACATTTATGCACAGTTGATCGATGATAAAACTGGTACAACTCTTGCTTCTGCAAACTCCCGTATGAAGGACATTGCTGCAGTAAAGGGTAACAAGGTTGAAAAATCTGCAATGGTAGGTAAGGTAGTTGCTCAAAAAGCTCTTGCTTTAGGTATAACAGCTTGCGTTTTTGATCGTGGCGGTTATTTGTATCATGGTCGTGTTAAGTCTGTTGCAGATGGTGCACGTGAAGGCGGACTTAAATTCTAATTAAATTATTAATCAGCAAATTAGCAAATTAGCTAATCAGCTAATTTCACATAATATATGAAAGCAACATTAAATCGCATTAAAGGGGGAGACCTCGAATTGACTGAAAAGGTAGTAGCTATTAACCGTGTGGTTAAAACTACTAAGGGTGGTCGTGAATTCAGCTTTTCAGCTCTTGTGGTTGTGGGCAATGGCAATGGCGTAGTAGGTCATGGTCTTGGTAAAGCAAAAGAAGTTCAGGAAGCTATTACAAAAGGTATAGACGATGCTAAGAAGAATCTGATTAAGGTTCCTGTTATGAATGGTACTATTCCTCACGAGCAGTTTGCTAAAGAAGGTGCTGCTAAGGTTCTTGTTAAGCCAGCTGCACATGGTACCGGTGTTATTGCCGGTGGTAGTATGCGTGCTGTACTTGAAGCTGCAGGTATCACCGATATCCTTTGCAAATCTTTGGGTTCTGCTAATCCGCACAACGTGGTTAAAGCTACTTTCGTTGCTTTGGGTATGCTCCGTGAGCATATACAGGTTGCAAAAGATCGTAACATCACCCTTAAGAAAGTATTAAACGGATAATCATTGTGTTCATTCACAATGTACTTTATCCTCTTAATTTTGAATTTTTACTTTTTGAATTAATTGAATATGTCTAAGATTAAAATAACTCAGGTTAGAAGCGGTATAGATCGCATGGCTCGCCAAAAGCGTACGCTTGTTGCTTTAGGCCTGCGTAAAATGATGTCATCTGTTGAAGTAGAAGCTACTCCGCAGATCATGGGTATGGTTAAGGCTGTACATCACCTTGTTAAGGTTGAAGAAGTAAAATAATTTTTTAATTGATTTGCGAGCGGTTTTACATTCCGCGCAAGTTTAAAAATCGTAAAAAATGCAACTGCATAATTTAAAGCCAGCAGCTGGCTCTACAAAGAAAACAAAACGTATTGGTCGCGGTGAAGGTAGTGGTCATGGTGGTACTTCTACACGTGGTAACAAGGGTCAACAAGGCCGTACTGGTTATCAGGCTAAAAAAGGTCATGAAGGTGGTCAGATGCCACTTCAGCGTCGTATGCCAAAGCGTGGATTTATCAATCCATTCCGTGTTGATTACAAAGTATTCAACCTTGGTCAGCTCGACTTCTTCATCGAGAAGTACAATCTTCCTGAATTCTCTCCTGAAGTATTATACATCAATGGTTTGATCAACCGTACTGATCTTGTTAAGATTCTTGGTAATGGTGAAGTAAAAGCTACTATCCCATTCAAGGTTAACAAGGTAAGTGCAAAGGCTAAGGAAGCTATCCTTGCAGCCGGTGCTACCATTGAGCTTATATAAGAATATTAATGGGCGCATTTTTTGGAAAAATGCGCCTTTTTTCGTTTATTCGCATTTCATTTTGATTAACTACACTTCCTGTGAAGAAATTTATAGATAAGCTCAAAAATATCTGGAGTATTGATGAACTTCGTAAGCGTATAGTTTATACCATTTTATTGGTATTAGTATATCGTGTTGGTTGTTTAATTACACTGCCAGGTATAAACCCTAAAATAATTGACGACTCCGGTACCGCTGGTGGTGGTCTTTTAGGTATTCTTAATATGTTTGCTGGTGGAGCCTTCAACAGGGCTTCTATCTTTGCGTTGGGTGTTATGCCTTACATCTCTGCTTCTATCTTTATGCAGCTTGCCGGTATTGTTATACCACAGGTAGCTAAAATGCAGAAAGAAGACAGTGGACGTCGTAAAATAAACCAGTACACTCGTTATCTTACTGTAATTGTTACTGCGCTACAAGCTAGTGCTTATGTAACTTATCTTTTGAATACTCAGCCTTATGCTGGTGCTATTGCGCAGAACTATAGTGGTTTCATGTTCTGGATATCTACTGTAGTTATCCTTACTGCTGGTACTTTGTTTGTAATGTGGATGGGTGAAAGAATCACTGAGCGTGGTGTTGGTAATGGTACTTCTGTTATCATCATGGTTGGTATCCTTGCTCGTTTCCCAAATTCAATTTGGCAAGAATTTGTTGATAAAACAGCAAGTGGTGCTGGTGCTGGTGGTCTTTTGGTATTGCTTATTGAAGTAGCAGTTTTTATTGCTGTAATAATAGGTCTTATCTTATTGACTCAGGGTGTTCGTAAAATACCTTTAAATTATGCTCGCCGTATTATTGGTAGTTCTAATGCTGCTAGTGAAGTAAGCGGTAGTCGTGATTTCATTCCTTTGAAAGTAAACTCTGCCGGTGTAATGCCTATCATCTTTGCTCAGGCAATGATGTTCATTCCTACAGTTTTCAGAGGTTATGCTACAAGTGATGGTGCTGCAGGTTTCATCAATGCACTTTCTGATAATCATTCTTTATGGTATAATCTTATTTACGCTTTTATGGTTATTGCATTCACTTATTTCTACACTGCGTTGATTTTCAACCCAACAGAAATGGCTGATAACCTTAAGCGCAATAATAGCTTTATTCCTGGCGTTAAACCTGGTGATGATACTGCAAATTACATTGCTACTATCATGGATCGCATTACTCTTCCGGGTGCTGTATTCCTTGCAGTTGCAGGTATTCTTCCTGGTGTTGCTTCACTTGTTGGTGTAACTAGTGGTTTCTCTGCTTTCTTCGGTGGTACTTCAATGTTGATTGGTGTAGGTGTTATCCTTGACACTTTGCAACAAATTGAAAGCTACCTGTTGATGAACCATTACGATGGTTTAATGAAGACAGGTCGTATTACAGGACGTACTTCTACAGGTACAAGTAGCGCAGCTCCTGCAAAAGGTATTTCTGCTTAATTATATTTTATCTGCTATGGCATTTATGATGCCATAGCAGATTTTTTTTGATATTTGATATTTTAATTTAATGATATATATAAGGACTAAGGACGAGATTGAGACAATACGTAAAAGTGCTCTAATGGTTTCTGCCACCTTGACTGAGGTGGCTAAATTTTTAAAGCCGGGTATTACAACATT
>CANGMZ010000161.1 GCA_947454715.1 Chitinophagaceae bacterium | reverse complement strand
ATCAACCTTGTAGCATACAAGAAATTAGATATTATACTAAAACCCGGTGGCCCGAAATCTGATAAAAAATACCAGGCTTATGTTAGCGTAAATGGCAAGACTATAGTGCTGGCTAAAGTTTTTTTGAATATTGAAGGTGGCACATTGCTTAAACCCAATATCACTTACATTGAGTTCAGCGGAAAGGATGACAAAACAGGTAAAGAGCTTGTAGAACGGATTAAACCATAAATACAAAAGGCATCCATCGGGATGCCTTTTGTATTTATAAACGATTCAAAGATTACATAATTTTTTTTCCTCTCATAGCATCTTTTAAAGCAGCGTCCATTACTCGTTCTGCATAAGGGCGTGAAACTTCGTTTAATGCCTCAGTTTCATGTTGTACTAAGTCTTTGTCTTTAGCAGATATAGCATTTCGTAAGTCCTGCATTTTTACAAGTGTAGTTGCTATCTCGTCTTCTGTAAGAATGTTCTGATGTTTGCTGATGAATTTTTCAGTTGTGTCTAACATCTGTAAGGCTTCCGTAGTTGCCTCCGTAAGTGCACGTAGTTTAATGTCGTCTTTAGCATGAGTCAATGAAGCAATAAGCATATTTTCTACATCCTCATCAGTAAGACCATACTTAGGTTTTACCTCTATGCTTTGCGCAACACCACTACGTAGTTCTGTAGCACTCACTTTTAATATGCCATCGGCATCTATAAGGAAGGTCACTTCTACTTTTGGTAAGCCCGCAGGCATAGCCGGTATGCCGGATAGGTTAAATTCAGCCAATTTTCGGTTGTCTTCAACCATATCTCGCTCACCCTGGAATACAGATATTCTCATGCCGCTTTGCCCATCTTTTTGGGTGGTATATTGTCGGCCGGCTTTTGTGGGTATTTTTGAGTTGCGGGGTATTAATACATCCATTAATCCGCCCATTGTCTCTATCCCAAGAGATAGCGGGGTGACATCAAGCAAAAGCATTTCGGTATTGTTTCCTGCAAGTATGTCTGCCTGTACTGCTGCGCCAAGAGCTACTACTTCATCGGGGTTTAGCCCATCAAATACTTCTCTGCCGAAAAATTGTTTTACACTTTCTTTTACAGCGGGTACTCTGGTAGAACCACCCACCATTACTACTGCATCAATTTGATTTACCTGTAACCCTGCATCACGAAGTGCATTGGCGCAAGAGGTTATTGTCCGGTCTATAAGTGGCTGTATGAGTTCAGTAAATTCTGTTCTGGTAATTTTAACTGCTTTGCCATTAATTTCTCCTTCAAAAAATTCATTGTTAGTAAGGTGTTTCTTTGCTTGTTCTGCGGTAACCCTCATCTGTTGCGCCAGTGATTTATCAATATGGCTTCCAAATCCTAAAGATGAATTGTCGACACCAGCATCTTCCTGCCAGTAGCGCACCAACAGGTTGTCCATGTCGTCACCACCCAAGTAGGTATCGCCATTTGTCGCCAATACCTCAAATATTCCGTTGCTGATAGTCAAAATAGAGATATCGAATGTGCCACCGCCTAGATCGTAAACCGCAATGGTTTTATCTTCACCCGCCTTTGCACCTAATCCATAAGCAAGGCTAGCTGCTGTTGGTTCATTGATGATACGTAATACATCCAGACCTGCAAGTCTGCCTGCATCGCGTGTGGCTTGTCGCTGAGCATCATTAAAGTAAGCCGGTACAGTTATTACAGCCTTGCTTACCGTAGTTTTAAGAATATGTTCTGCTCTCTTTTTTAATTCTTTAAGGATGTATGAAGACAATTCTATTGGTGAATAAAATTTATCACCTACTTGTACTTTTACTAAAGCATCAGTTCCGTCGTCAATTACATTGTAAGCAAAAAAACCAGAGTCGTGGCTAACATCTTTATATGATTTGCCCATCAGGCGTTTGGCACTATAAATAGTACGTTCCGGCTCTTTTACTAATAGTTCTTTTGCTTGACTACCAACAGTAACATTACCATATTCGTCGAAGTGAACAATAGAAGGAACCAATGTAAGCCCGTCTATCTCGCGTAAGGCAATAGGTTCGTGAGTATCACTTTTTACAATAGCAATAAGACTATTGGTTGTGCCGAGGTCAATACCTACTATTATTTCTTCCTGCAACAGACTACCTGTTGCTATATTGATGGCTACTTTGCCCATAAATTCATTTTAGAAAGTGCAAAGGTAGGTAATGAGCAATGAATGCCTATAGCCAAAACCAATAAGGTTATAGATAGAACAAAACAAATAATATATAATAAGCGAGTGTTTGGAAATTACTTTTTATTAATCTGGTCGAAGAATTGTTGGAGATTACTGAATACATCTTTAGCAAACGGCAGTAAATGCCCTGCAAACTCAAAAAAACATGGTGCCAGTCGCGATAACCAGGAATAGGAGACAGACGCAGCTATTAAATCAGGGGAAAACATATTCATTCTGCCACCAATCCATAAAATAGAACTCCAAACAACTGCACCCAATAGTGCATATAGCGCACCTCCGGCCAGTTTGTTGACGGTGCCAAGCATCATGCCTTCTACAGCCGATTGCAGCATCTTAGCAATAAGCCTAACCAGTATGACTACGCCCACGAATAATATAATATAACTGAGCATAGGTGCCCATGCTGAAGTCATATAACCCTTCAATAGGAGCCATGCGGCAAAAGATTGCGACAATTTCAGTGCGCACAATATACCCAAGAGTATAGCGATCACTGAAAATGCCGCAACAATAAGTCCGCGGGTATACCCACGAATAAAGAATAGAAGAATGATAATAAGACCGGTTACGTCTAAAGCCATATCTTATTGTGCAAGTAATTGTTTTACCGCATCAGATATCGCCTTGCCATCTATTTTGCCGGCAAGTTGCTTACTCGCAACACCCATTACCTTGCCCATATCAGCAGGTGTTTTAGCACCTACTTGTTCTATAATTGCTTTTATTGCCGTGTGCAAATCTTCCTGCGACATTTGCTCCGGTAAGAATTTTTCTATAATCGCCAGCTCTTCGCGCTCTTTTACTGCCAGGTCTTCACGGTTCTGAGTAGTGAAAATCTCTAGTGAGTCGCGGCGTTGCTTTGCCAGTTTTTGCAACATTTTCACTTCTTGTGCTTCAGTGATAGTATCACTTGCGCCTTCAGAAGTTTTTTCTATGAGAATAGCAGATTTGATAGCACGAAGTGTACGCAATGCAGCTTCATCTTTTGCTTTCATTGCTGTTTTCAGTTCGTCCATTACTTTTTGCTCCAGAGACATAATGTTTGTTATTTTAAGTGTTCCGGCTATGCCGTTCAATATGATTAAAGGTACAAAGCTAATTCAAATTCCTACGGACCGGAAAACAAAAACATGTTCAACCTTGTTTGGGCATGGTTTTTAGAAAAAATTAAGAAGGTTTATTATAGTGTATAATAAAATAATGGCATCTTTACAGTGTTCAAAACTGCCCCAACCAAACAAATGAATATGCTACGGACACTTTTCTTGCTGTCAGCCATTTTATTGTCTTCTGCATCTAGGGCGCAGTCCACAGTGAATATTACCATCAAAAATATCAGAAATGCCAAAGGCGTTTGTTGTGTTGCATTATTTTCAAATCCTACAGCATTCCCGGGGCAGCTAAATAAAGCCACTAAAAGTGTAGTAGTTAGAGCAACAAAGGGCAATGCAAAGGTGAAGTTTGATAACGTGCCTTCAGGTACTTATGCTATAGCTGTTATTCATGACGAAAATGAAGATGGACAACTCAATACTAACTTTTTAGGAATACCCAAGGAAGGATATGGCGCATCTAACAATAGATTGCCAATTACCTGTGCACCGGATTTTACAGGTGCTTCTTTTATCGTTACAGCGAAAGTCAAAGATTTAGATATCAATCTTAAATACTTATTATAGCTACTTTATTTAGATGGTTCTGTAATTTTTTTACTTAGTCGGTTACTAATATTTTTGATATTCATACATCATAGAATTAAACTAGTTACTCATCATGATAAACATTAATCACATCGTTAAGCAATATTCGGGTCACCGTGCATTGTCTGATGTAAGTATGGAAATTGAAAAAGGAAAAGTTTTTGGTTTGCTTGGCCCCAACGGTGCCGGTAAAACATCACTTATTCGCATCATCAACCAAATTACTGCACCAGACTCAGGCGAGGTGTTGTTTAATGGGCAAAAACTGGATCAACACCACATTAGTCAAATAGGTTACTTGCCGGAAGAGCGTGGCTTGTATAAAAAAATGGAGATTGGGGAGCAGATAATTTATCTGGCTCAATTGAAAGGGCTTTCTGCAGATGAGGCAAAACTGAGAGCACGCAGGTGGTTCAAAAAATTAGAGATAGAAGGTTGGTGGAAGAAGAAAATTGAAGAGCTATCAAAAGGTATGCAACAAAAGGCTCAATTTGTTGCTACTGTTATTCATGAACCTGAACTTATAATTCTTGATGAACCATTTTCTGGTTTTGATCCGGTAAATGCGGAAATAATAAAAAATGAAATACTCGAGCTGAATAGAAATGGAGCCACAATCATTTTCTCCACTCATAGAATGGAAAGTGTGGAGGAATTATGTGATTCAATAGCACTGCTCAATCTTTCTCATAAGATTCTGGACGGGAAGGTGAAAGATATCAGAAACCGATATCGCACAGGTACTTACATTTTGGAGTATGAAGGAGCTCCTGTCTCATTGGGTATAGATGCACCATTCTCAACTGTTGCTGAGCAAGCAATAGAAGGAGGCAGTCAGATAAAGCTTAAAATAAAAGATGGACACAAGGTCAATGATATTTTGCATTACATGTTGCCGTTAGGCAATATCAGCAAATTTGAAGAAGTGATACCTACTATGAATGAGATATTCATTCAGGCGGTGGGGAAAGAAAACTAATTTATTGACATTTAATTTGTCTTAACTCATTTTAAATAAAAACCATGAACAAGATATTACTCATTATTAAGCGTGAATACTTCACAAGGGTAAAGAAAAAATCATTCCTCCTAGTCACCTTTCTGGTGCCTGTATTGTTTATGGGGATGATGAGCCTTGTAGTATACCTTGCTGTTAATCAGGGTGGGCTAGGAGATACTAAGAAGGTAGAAGTTGTAGACGAAAGCGGATGGTTTGCAAACAAGATGAATAGCAACAAAAACATAGAATATTCTTTTGTTGCTGATTACGCTGATGCAAAAAAGACATTTGTAAAGAAGGGGTATGATTACCTCCTTTATATTCCGGCCTCCATGTCTAAAATTCAGCTCTATGGAGAGAAGACACCAAGTGTAATCAATACGGGTAAAATAGAAGATGAACTCACCCGTATTGCCAGAACACGCAGATTAGGAGAGGCTCATATTGACTCTGCTATCTTGGCAAAGGCGCAAATGGCACTGACAGTAGAATCTAAACAGATAAGTGAAAATGGCGAAAAAGATGCACATGTTATGGCGGCTTACGGTGTAGGCTTAGCATGTGCATTCTTAATTTACATGGCATTATTTCTCTATGGCGCGCAGGTGATGCGCGGTGTTATAGAAGAAAAGGTAAGCAGAATAATTGAGGTAATTATTTCTTCAGTAAAGCCTTTTCAGTTAATGTTAGGTAAGATTATTGGTGTAGGAATGGTTGGGTTAACCCAATTTGTACTTTGGATTGCCCTCACAGCTACTTTATCAACAGTAGCTGGTACTGTTATTGGGTCACGTACCGGTGCAATGCAACAGATTCAGTCTGCTAAAACAGTTCATGTCACAGGATCTGCCATGCAAGGGGCAGATAAAATAGAACAAAACGCGGCAGCTGAGGTACTTACTTCGTTAAGTAGTTTACCTGTTACTCAGATTGTGTTGTGTTTCTTATTTTACTTTATGTTTGGGTATTTGTTATACAGTGCATTGTTTGCAGCGGTTGGTTCTGCCGTTGATAATGAAACGGAAACACAACAATTTATGTTGCCGGTAACTATGCCACTAATCTTCACATTCATACTATCACAAAGCGTTATTGTGAACAACCCCGATAGTGCACTTTCCATTTGGTTGTCAATGATTCCGTTTACATCGCCTATAGCTATGATGATTCGTATCCCGTTTGGAGTGCCACCTTTGCAGATTGCTGCATCTATGGTACTGATGGTTTTAGGCTTTTTGTTCACAACTTATGTGGCCGCTCGAATATACAGGGTAGGGATACTTATGTATGGTAAGAAGGCTAGTTACAAGGAATTGGCAAAGTGGTTTATGTATAAAGAATAGTATTTGAAAATGTTTCTGATTTTAATGCCTCGGTTTAAACCCGGGGCATTTTATTTTGTCAAATGAAATTCATTTTACCCCGTTTTGTGGCGAATTGGCGTAACAGATTTTTTCAGATTGATGGAAAAGTCTAAATTACACTTTACAAATTTTTATTAAAAAACATATACATGAAGCGTTTATTTAAAGGGCTGGTGTTATTGACAGGTGTGTT
>CANGMZ010000160.1 GCA_947454715.1 Chitinophagaceae bacterium | reverse complement strand
TATTAACGGTATACACTATTGTGTCTACTCCTGCAGTTACTGCTGTAACTACACCTGTTACAGAAACTGTTGCATTGCCATTTGTTGCGCTCCATGTACCACCTGTAGTGCCGGAACTTGTTAAGGACACCGGAGTAGTTTCACAAACCAGTGATGGACCAGCAACCGCACCTGCATTAGGTAATGCATTTACATGTATGACCCTTGAGAAACTAGCAGTGTGTGTTGTTACGCAGGTCTCATTAGAAGTAACTGTACAAGTAATTGTATCCCCATTAACCGGAGTATGCGTAAACACATGCCCTGTATCACTTCCTACACCGGAAACCTGCCAATGAAATATCGGTGCAGAGCCACCATTCACAGCTGTTGCAGTATATGTAACTGAAGTACCTGCGCACACAGTATCATTAGTTATAGAGTTGAAGCTAACAGAAGGAGTGAGTAAAGGATTAACATTCATTGTGATCGTATCTGACACTGCTAATAGTAATCCTCCGTTTGCAGTATCAATTAATGAACAAGTCACCTTATCATTGGTATGTGGCGCTGTAAGACTATATGTAGATGCATTAGTTCCAACTACTACCCCATTCAACTTCCATTTGTATTGATAATAATAATACCCTGACCCAAGATTTGCAGTAAATGTTACCGTATCATTAGCACAAACCGTATTACCCGGATTTGCAGTAAGATGCATCGTATCAACCTTAAAAATTTCTCTAATTCTACGACCTCCACCCATGCCTGCAAAGCCAGGGCCTTTATCAGCTATAAACATGTGTCCGGCTGCATCAAAACATATTGTGCTTGGGTAATAAAACTTTGCACCTGTTGCAGGACCACCATCTCCTGCATATCCCTGACCTCCTGACGCTGTGTTTGCATAAGCCGTAATAATACCTGTTGTAGATATTTTTCTGATACGATTATTGCCCACATCTGCTATATACAAATTACCTGCTGCATCAAATTTTATTCCTGTTGGGGTATTTAATTTTGCAAGGGTGTCGGAAGCACCATCTCCTGTATTGCCTAAGGATCCGGTACCTGCAAATCTGGTAATTATACCTGCAGGTGTTACCTTACGTATCACGTTATTATTTTGCTCGGCTATATACAAATTACCTGCTGCATCAAGCGCCAAATCTGCCACACCATCCATTGCTGCCGCTGTTGCCGGGCCACCATTTCCGGTATATCCAGTAAGACCACTACCTGCATAAGTAGATATGATACCAGCTGTGTTTACTTTACGTACCTTATTATTACCATCTGCTAAATATAAATTACCAAAAGTATCGATTGCTAAACCCGAAACAGAACCAATTCTTGCACTTGTTGCAGCTAATCCATCGCCTGAACTTCCTGTTAAATGATTACCTGCAATAGTGGTTATTATTCCCGCAGTATCTACCTTTCTTACAACTAGGTTTCCGGCATCAGCTATGTACACATTACCAATACGATCACAAAGAAGCCCTGAAGGATATTGTAATTTAGCACTTGTTGCCTGACCACCATTTCCTGAATAACCAAGATTACCTGAGATACCCGCAAATGCTACAATAGTACCATCTGGCTTTATTTTCCTTACTGTATTATCGTTAGGATCAGAAACATACACATTACCTTTATTATCTACAGCAACACCATAGGGATCTATAAACTTTGCATTCCTTGCAGCGCCACTATTACCAAAGGTTCCTGCAGTCGCCATTGTATCATTTCCTGCTATGGTTCTTATTATTTGCGCACCGGTACTTTCATAAAAAAAGATTGCCAAAATAAACAGCAAGCCTTTCATTCGTCTCAACCTCATATTCCTAATATTATTCTATACAAACTATACATTACAAATGTAAATAAAACCATCCAAACCCATTCCAAACATATATGGGTTGCCATTTGGCAACCCATATATTAATAACATTTATCTAAATAATATATCAGACTAATATCTCTTTACATAACCCCAAACATACGCTGTTGAATCAGGTACAGCATTTGTTACTTTTATTGAATTCTGTGTAGAAGGATCATATTTAATTCTGTATAATGTAACCACACTTGAATTCAGATAATCATGCAACAGAAAACCTCTTACAGAATCGTGAATTGGATAAAAAGAAAAAACTAATGCATTAGGTATCTGACTCCAGTTGATATTGTAATCAAAACTTGTATTAATCGAATAATTCAGCGTATCCGGATAGGTATGAGATGCAATATCATATCGAGATGACACCTCTGAAATTGTACCATTACTTCTGAACAACACCCTATCTGAGTCTATTGTAGATACACCACCGACAGTACGCTGAAAAAAGAACATATAAGTATGATTATAAGACAAATGCATACTGTCTATAGCCTGACCATAAACTGAAGCTGTTCTTATATTATCTTCTTTTTTACAAGCAAAAAAGGAAATAAACAAGCAACTGAGTAAAAGTAATTTTTTCATTGAAACACAATTATGTGGCAATATACTTATTAAATAGGCAAAATTCAAATTCAGATAAGAGAAGTACCTGACAAACACCGGAGTAGCTATACAATTGAGTCATTTCTTCATTAAACACCACCCTGATAAAAGAGAATGGTGGATAGCCGTTGATGCTATCCACCATTTAATATTAACCCAGTTTTGCAATCAAATTTTCGTTAATCGCATCCAGGAATTCTTCTGTGTACAGATAATCCTTACCATGACTCACCTTGTTACCATGAATACAAACAGCAAGGTCTTTTGTCATTTTGCCACTTTCTACAGTTTCAATACAAACCTGCTCCAAAGCTGTAGCAAAGTTGATTAATTCCTGATTGTTGTCCAATTTACCACGGAACTCCAAACCACGCGTCCATGCGAAAATAGACGCAATAGGATTAGTTGAGGTAGGATTACCCTTCTGATATTCACGATAGTGACGAGTAACCGTACCATGTGCCGCCTCTGCTTCCATAGTCTTACCATCAGGTGTTACCAACACTGAAGTCATCAAACCTAACGAACCAAAACCCTGCGCTACTGTATCGCTCTGCACATCACCATCATAGTTCTTGCAAGCCCACACAAAGTTACCATGCCATTTCAACGCACTGGCAACCATGTCATCAATCAAACGGTGTTCATAAACGATGCCGTTCTTTTCGAACTCAGCTCTGAATTCATTTTGATAGATCTCTTCAAAGATATCTTTGAAACGGCCATCATACTTCTTCAGGATAGTATTTTTTGTAGACAGGTACAAAGGCCATTTCTTTGAAAGAGCCTGATTGAAGCATGAACGTGCAAAACCGATGATAGACTCATCAGTATTATACATTGCCAACGCTACACCGTCACCTTTGAAATTATAAACTTCGTGTTCTATTGTTTCTCCGTTCTCGCCTTCAAATTTTATAGTCAGCTTACCCTTGCCTTTTACAACAAAATCTGTAGCACGATACTGATCACCAAATGCATGACGACCAATACAAATTGGGGCAGTCCAGTTTGGCACCAAACGTGGAATATTAGACATAACAATTGGCTCACGGAACACAGTACCATCCAATATATTACGGATTGTACCATTAGGGCTTTTCCACATCTGCTTCAAACCAAATTCCTTTACACGAGCTTCATCCGGTGTGATTGTGGCACACTTGATACCAACACCGTATTGTTTAATAGCATTTGCAGAATCAATCGTCACCTGATCATTGGTAGCATCTCTCGACTCCATACCCAAATCATAATACTTGATATCCAGTTCAAGATATGGAAGGATCAATTTCTCCTTAATATACTTCCATATAATTCTGGTCATTTCATCACCATCAAGCTCCACTACGGGATTTGCTACCTTAATCTTTGCCATCTGTAATTGTATTTATATTATAAAATGTAAATGAGTATTCTTCACGAATACCGCCCAAATGTAGGGAGTTTTTTAAAATAATTAAAGCCTTTTATTCCACATAAAAGGCTCTTGATAATAACATAATAAACAAGTAATTATGATAAGAATAGAATTATCCGATCGTAATCTGTTATGCTATAAGTTTTACATTTCATTGTTCGGTAGCTCTATATCTTTCATATTGCTGAGTATGTAGCGCACAAGCAAATAACCACCTAATGCAAAAAGCATAATTGTAATAGAATGTATCGGATTGCCTATCATAGCCTGATTGAAGTCTACTGCCAGTTCCTGACTGTACTTCACCTGATCTTTCTCCAGTCTCACCCAATCCAGATTATCCTTAAACACTGCAATAAATGATACAAGCGTACCTAAAAATGCCCCTGCAGAAAACAAAAGTATCGTCAAAAAGCCCCACAGAAACGGATTTGCACCCTTTAATTTGGCACGAACTACATTTCTATATGTAAAAAACACTAATAAAATTAAAATTTCCAAGTCTGTCTGTTGTTCTATTGTCCTATTCTAAATAAGACAAAATAAATAATAAGGAGTCTAAACCTGTTGCAAGGTACATTAATCAGACAGTAATTAGAACTATCTTTCATCAGATATCATAAATACAAAAAAGCATGCTGTGTTTGATTATAACCACAGCATGCTTTATATTTTAAATACTAACTATATACTTTTCATAAACAATGTAACACTCTCCATTACATGTGCAATTTGCTCTTCACTTAATCCATGATGGCAAGCCAACAACATACCGCCACGCATTACCTTATCTGACTCAGGATAGCCACCCGCTGCTTTTTTGCAAGCAACATTCTTGAAACCTGGCTGACGTAAGATATTACCTGTAAATACTGTACGTGTTTGTATGTTTCTTTTCTCAAGGAATATCTGCAAATCACGACGGATGAATGGTGCTGTTTCGCGAATTGTAGAAGCGTAGGCTAACCAACCTGTTCTTGAGTCAGGCAATTGCTTTGGCAAAATAAAGAACTCTTCATATTGTGCGAAGAATTCACGCATACGCAAGTAATTTGCAGTACGTGTATCAATGTTATGCTTCAATTTGTTCAACTGAACCACACCAAATGCAGCACCCATTTCCGAAGGCTCAATATTGTAACCAGGCTCTTCAAATACAAATTTGGCATCATAAGGAATACCATCCACCTCTACGTTAAAACGGTTTTCAATCTTCTCTGATTCAACGAACAAAGATGAACTACGACCCCAGCTGCGCAACAAACGACCACGATCATAATGCGCATCTTGATTAACACACAGCATACCTCCGTTACCACCGCAGTTAATGATGTGAGAACCATAGAAACTGGTTGTACTCATATCAGTAAAGCGACCTGAAGATGCACCTCCGATTTCTGCACCAAGTGTATCTGCAGAATCTTCTAGGATAAACAGATTATGCTTGTCAGCGATTTCGCGAAGTGCTTTCCAATCAGGAAGATTACCCATAAGGTTAGGTATGATCATTGCCTTTGTTTTTGGCGTAATCATTTCTTCTACCTTATTGGCATCCAGATTATAAGTACCCTCTTCCACATCAATGAAAGCTGGAATCCAACCCTTCTTAACTATAGGAGCTACAGTTGTAGAAAATGTAAGCGCGGGAGTGATAATCTCAGCACCAGGCTCATAATCAAGCAAATCAGCAGCAAGATAAAGAGCAGATGAACCACTATTTACCATGATACCATATTTTTTATCATAAAGGGTAGAAACGCGTTCTTCCATTTCACGAACATTCTTACCCATTTGAGTAGAAGTGCGTAAAACTTTCACTACCGCTTCTACCTCTTCTTCGCCATGTACGGTTCTGCCGTAAGGCACGTGTATAAAATCTGATTGTACCATTTGGAAAAATTAGAATGCGAATGTAATATTTACTTACTAAACTTCTAAGTTAAAAAATGTTAGCAGGATATAGAGTAGCTCTATAAACAAAAAATGATAGCAAAAACCATCAATTTATATATAATATATTAATTAATCATTATTGCCACCTAAATCAATCCACCTTTTAATTTTCATGATACTGCAAGTATCTAATTTATAGGTCGGTGGCATCTGTTGAGCAAGGGGACTGTGCAAAATACAATTATAAAGTTTAGACCCATAAATGCCATCTCCCCTAAAACCATATTGCAAATAACTCTTTAGTGAAGTAAAATCTTCAAGATCTAGTCCTCCACCCTGCGTTTGTCCCGTACCATGACACGAATAACAATTGGAACTGAAAATCGGTTTTACGTCTTTAGCATAAGAGACAACAGTAGTATCACAAACTACAGTTGTATCATGAGAGACTATTGGCGTTGGCACAAATGCTTTGTGCTGACAAGCCATAAGCAGGATTACAAACGAAAAAATAACTACAACGTATTTCATACAAAAAGTATTAAAAACCAAAACAGCCAGGAAAAGCCCCGGCTGTTTTGAATATCAATAAATGAAAATTACTTAATTACGTTAAGCTTAGCAATTGAGTGTCTGCCATTAACAAGAACCGAAACAACATACATACCATTAGGCATATCTTCTGTTGATA
>CANGMZ010000159.1 GCA_947454715.1 Chitinophagaceae bacterium | reverse complement strand
CCCCAACCACCTGTTGTTTATGTGGCTTCAGCCGCAGGCACTATCGTGATCACAGGTTTAGATCAGGGCGTTTACAGCAATATCCGCTCTTCATTCGGACCTTGTACTACCAATACAGTCGGTCCATTCACATTAGTAAACCCTCCGTTTACAATGCGTAACGTTACTTACACCAACCCTACAAAATGTGGTTTCTGTAATGGCACAATCACACTTTATGGTCTGCACCCAAATCAGGTAGACACCATAAAGTACAATCTCAACGGCGTTGCACAACCGTTAATCAGCGTAAACGTTCCTGCAGATAGTACTGTAGTTATTCCTAACCTCTGCGAAGGCATTTATAGCAACATCATTGCTTATACAACAGCGGCTTGTGTCTCTAACACATTTGGTCCTGACACCTTGGTAGCACCACCTATCATTCCTGGCTTTACCTATTTACTTACTCAGAACTGTGCCGGTGACACCGTAGTCTGCACCAACACATCTTGGCCGGCTTCAGACCTTACCTATACTTGGTACTTCGGAGATGGCACTACAAGCACTGTAACTAATCCAACCCATGTTTATACAGCCCCTGGTGTCTATGCAATTAAGTTGGTTATCACTAACACCAAATGTTACGATAGTACTACACAAACAATCAGTCTGGTTAACCTCGTAAATGCCAATTTTAATGCAGTACCTGATAGCTTCTTGTGTATCGGCAAACCAATGACATTCACCAATACATCTGCAGGTACAGGACTTACATTCACTTGGGTATTGGGCGATGGGACTACCTCTACTGCTACAAATTTGGTTCATACTTACACTGTTGCGGGAACATATAACATTATGCTTGCTGCCGAAAACGCAGTGCCATGTAGAGATACCGCAAAATTACAAGTGCAGGTAGACCCTATAAGCGGTATTGATATGGGTGTTACAGATAGCGTATTGTGTAAAGGTGGTGCCATTACATTCAATGCGCATTACTCCCCGCTCGGCAATATCGGTGTTGTTTGGACATTCAGCAGTACCGACAGCATTAGAGATGTTAACCCGGTCACCTACTCTTACGAAACGCAAGGCACTTACACAGTTACCGTTCATGCTTACTACAGAGCTTGCCCCGACACAAGTGCATCAATAAACATTACTATCATACCTTACCCATCTATGGATCTGGGGCCAGATACATCTATTTGTATGGGAACAGGATTACCTATTTTATTAACTGACTCACGCAATGCAGCTAATACAAATGCACGTTGGGTTTGGAATACTGGGGCAACTACCCCATCTATATTAGTAGATGAACCCGGCACATATACCGCAACAGTTAACATTGCAGGCTGTGAAGCAAGCGACGACGTAGTGGTATTAAACGATTGCTATGTAAATATTCCAAACGTATTTACGCCTAATGGTGATGGTGTTAACGACTTCTTCCTGCCACGCGATTTGTTAGCAAAGGGTTTGACAGAGTTTAAAATGAGCATCTTTAACCGTTGGGGAGAGTTGATATTTGAAACCACCAGCCTTGAAGGAAGAGGTTGGGATGGTAAATTCAACGATGTACCACAACCACAAGGCGTATTCATCTACAAAATTGACGCTACATTCAAAGATGGTCAAAAAGAACACCACCAAGGAAATCTAACATTGATCAGATAACAATAACACTTATAACAACAAACTACACCCGATGTTGAAACGTATAAAAATGGCTCCGCATCGGGTGTTTACATAAACAGCAGAATACGCACAAAAAATTGCGCTCATTCTGCCCAATCACGCCTACTTTTGCGCTGCAATGATAACTACAGTTATATACGATATGGATGGCCTGTTACTCGATACAGAGCCGCTATGGGGCGAAAGCATGCTACGCGTAGCAGGAAAAAACAACATCAACATTACAGGAAAACAATTTAAGGAAACCACCGGACTGCGCATCTACGAGGTTACAGACCACTGGGCTATACACTATCCGTGGGAAGGTAAAAGTGCCAAAGAAGTAGCAGATGAGATACTCGAAGACATTATAGACGCTTCTAAAAAGAAAGCTACCGTACTCAAGGGCGTTGAACAATCGCTACAACTATTACGCAAGAATAATTATAAAATCGGGCTGGCATCTTCATCAGCTAAACGAATGATAGATGAACTTATCGCACATTTTGGGCTTACCCACTATTTCGATGAAATCACATCAGCAGATGCAGTGGAATTGGGCAAACCACACCCTGCCGTATTTTTACACTGCGCACAATTGCTCGGCTCAAAACCTCATGAATGCATGGTGCTTGAAGACTCTGTAAACGGAATGATTGCCGGCAAAGCAGCAAGAATGAAAGTGGTAGTAGTGCCTGATGAATTACATTTCGACGATCCCCGCTTCTCCCTGGCAGATGCTAAACTAAACAGCCTGGAAAGCTTCGATTTAGATTTTGTGAAAAGTTTTTAATAAACCTCTGCAAATAATATCCGCACTAAAAAACAAACTCGCGGGGTGTAGCATACTTCTACACCCTACGGCTTGCTGTCTCTCCCCACAAAAAACATATCCACATTTTGCGCAGCAACACTACCCATTGAAAACCAATAAATTAAACCACTTTTAGCCCCTCAAAATGTGGATAACATTTTATACAAATTTTAAATACATGAAAATTTCGACATAGCTTTGTCATCTAAATACATCGCTATGCTATCACAAAACATTATCCCTACTGTTATTGCCGAAAATCTTTGCGCACAACTCATCAATTTCCAACAACAAATTATGACCCGCCCGGCAGCAGAACAATTTCCTACCCAACAAGAAGTAAACCTGCAAACCAAACTGATAACCAACATTATAAAAATCAACAAACACAATGCTACCGACGTGGCAACAAAAGCCATAAACGAGTTTTTGCGCTTCATAAAGAAAGACGACCCGCAACTGGCAAAAGCGGTAGCTGAAAAATATGCACATTTTATTGGCGCAGACCCTATCGCTATTAAAGATGTTTCCGAGCCACAAGTAGAAGACGATGTACCTCCTTTCGATGAGGCATGTTTTGAACAACACAAGCACATACTCACCACATGCGAACGCACAGATGCTCGAGATCGTATTAATTGTCAGCAAAGAATCGTCAATAAACAATGGCTGGAATATAATCTGTTCCAATACTGTTTACCCCCTGCTCAACGCCGCTTTATAGCCAGTGAAACAACCTATCACGACCTGTTTAACCACAGCAAAGTAGTGGCACAAATCAAAGAATTTCTGGCTCAAAAAGCGGTCATGAAAACTGCTGCATAACAAGTTATCAACATCAGTAAGTGAAAAATAGGGGGAATTTTGAGGAAACACACCTACATAAGCCCTCAATGACTATTTTTGACCCAAATTTCAAACTATTATGAAGCGGAATGCTTTTTATGGTCTGCTGCTGGGAGCGTCTATGCTCACAATGAGTGCTCAGCAAGCAAAGGCCACAATTAAATTTACAGAATATAATTTGCCCAACGGGCTACACGTGATCTTGCAGGAAGACCACTCTACTCCTATTGTAGCGGTGTCTGTTATGTATCATGTTGGTTCTAAAAATGAAGATCCGCAACGCACAGGTTTTGCGCACTTCTTTGAGCACCTCTTGTTCGAAGGTAGTGACAACATCAAGCGTGGTGAATACATGAAATTTATACAGGCTGCAGGTGGCCAGCTTAACGCTAACACCACTCAGGATCGTACTTTCTATTTCGAAATATTGCCTTCTAACCAATTAGAAATGGCTTTATGGATGGAATCTGAGCGTATGCTACATGCCAAAATCGATGATATTGGCGTAGAAACGCAGCGTAAAGTAGTAAAAGAAGAAAAGAAACAGAGTTACGACAACCGTCCTTATGGTCAGTTGATAAACGTAATATTTGAAAATGCTTATACCACTTATCCTTACAAATGGAGCCCTATCGGTAAGGAGCAATATATAGATAAGGCTACGCTTGATGAGTTCATGAACTTCTACAAGACGTTCTATGTACCTAACAATGCAGTACTGGTTATCTCAGGAGACTTCACTCAAGAGCAGGCTAAGAACCTTATTGCTAAGTACTATGGCGATATACCTAAGGGTACAAAAGCAATTCCACGCCCTACAGAAGTAGAGCCGGAACAAAAAGCAGAAAAACGTGTTAAGTTCTATGATAACGTGCAGTTACCTGCTATTATCCTAGCTTACCACACGCCAAAACAAGGTACTGACGACTACTATGCATTGCAATTGTTGACTCAGTTGTTATCTCAGGGTAAGAGCTCACGCTTTGAAAAGGAAATCGTTGACAAACAGCAGAAAGCTGTTCAGGCTGCGGCTTTCGACTTGGGTAATGAAGCACCGGGTCTTAACATCATGCTCGGTATCGCTAACGTAGGTACTAAGGCGGAAGACCTTGAAAAATCTATGCTTGTTGAAATAGACAAAGTAAAGAAAGACGGTATCACTGAAGAAGAATACATCAAATTGCAGAATCAGGCTGAAAGTGATTTCGTAAGCCAGAACCAAAAAGATATCGGTGTGGCTACTAACTTGGCTACATACTATACTTTCCAGGGCGATGCTAACCTTATTAATACTGAATTGGACCGCTACAAGAAAGTGACCAAGGATGATATTAAGAGAGTAGCAAACAAATACCTCACAAAGGAAAATCGTCTGGTAGTTTACTATCTGCCAAAATCAGAAGAAAACAAGGGCAAGGAAGAAGCTAAAACTCCTGCAAAGGCAGATAAGGCGCAACCTAAAAAGAAATAATCACTAAAATTAATCAGCCTGAGGGCTTCAAAATATTTAAAATGAAAAAAGTAACATTAAGCATACTCTCTTTAGCACTTTGCGGTGCTACATGGGCACAGCAGCTTGATCGCAGTATTAAGCCTAAGCCCGGTCCGGCTCCTGAAATTAAGCTGGGTAAAACAGAAAGCTTTACACTCCCTAACGGCATGAAAGTGTACGTTGTGGAAAACCATAAATTACCGGTTATCTCTTGCAGCATTCAGCTCGATATCAGACCTGAACTGGAAGGCGATATGGCTGGTTACCGCGATATGATGTCTTCTTTGCTGTTGTCTGGTACTAAAACACGTACTAAAGACCAACTGAATGCAGAGATTGACAAAATGGGCGCAAACATCAACGTAAGCTCTGAAGGCATCAACGGTAGCGGTCTGAAGAAGTATCAGGAGCGAATTCTGGAACTGATGAGCGATATCGCGATGAACGCCAACATCCCACAATCTGAACTGGATGCAGAAAAGAAAAAAGCACTTTCTGCTCTTGAAACACAGAAGAATGATGGTGACGCAATGGTGAACAATGTAAGCGCAGCAGTTAACTTCGGTAGCAAACACCCTTATGGCGAAGTAGCTAACGAATCTACAATCGGTAAAATATCACTCGATCGTTGCAATAACTATTATGCTACTTACTTCCGTCCTAACGTAGCATACATGGCTATTGTTGGTGATGTTACTTTGAGCGAAATCAAACCTTTGATAGAGCAGTATTTCGGCAAATGGGCAAAGAAAGATGTTCCGGTAAGCACCTATTTCATTCCTGAAATTGCAACTACAAAGCTTACTAAGGTGGCTTTTGCACCACGTACGGCTGCTGTGCAGAGCGTAGTGAGTGTTACTTACCCTGTCGATTTGAAACCGGGTACTCCGGATGCTATCAAGGCGCGTGTTGCTAACACTATCCTTGGTGGTGGTTCTCAGGGTCGTTTGTTCCTGAACCTGCGTGAAAAACATGCATGGACTTATGGTGCATATTCTTCTTTACAGGAAGATGCATTGGAAGGAACTTTCTCTGCTACAGTAAAATGCCGTAACATAGTTTCTGATAGTTCTGTAGAAGCATTACTTACGGAGATGAAGGCTATGCAAACTGAAAAGGTAGCAGATACTGCATTGCAGAATTCTATTACTTACCTCTCCGGTGGTTTCGCCATTGGTTTGGAAGACCCTAAGCGTGTAGCACAGTATGCTATCAACATTGAGCGTTACAACATGCCTAAAGACTTCTATCAGAACTACCTGAAGAACTTGAGCGCAGTAACGGCTGAAGATGTAATGGAAGTATCTAAAAAATATATTCGCCCGGACCACGCTAATATTGTTGTGGCAGGTAGCAAGGACGATGTTGCTGAAAAATTAGCTCGTTTCTCTGCTGATGGTAAGATTGATTTTTATGATAACGTAGGTAAGCCAATCACACCTTCTGAAACTAAGGCTGTTCCGGCTGGTGTTACTGCAGGTGAAGTGTACAAAAAATACATCGCTGCAATTGGTGGTGAGAAAGCAATCAATGGTGTTAAAGACATCAAGCTCATCATGAACAGCGAAATACAGGGTACACCACTGATTATCACTGAAATGAAGAAAGCACCGAATATGTACAAGCAGACCATAGAAGTATCTATGAGCGGTAAGAGCATGGTGGTTCAGAAACAAGTATACAATGGCGTAAAAGGATATCAGGAAGCACAAGGTCAAAAAGCAGACAT
>CANGMZ010000158.1 GCA_947454715.1 Chitinophagaceae bacterium | reverse complement strand
TGCCTTTAAAATCTAAAACATTCCAATTGTATGCTGGTTCAAAATAACGGTACTCATCAAAGATGTCGTAATTAGGCAGTAATGTTTTGTTAACAATACCCTTTATCTCATTTTCATAGAGCAGAAATGCACTATTGAAAAGATTTTTGCCAGCAGGTTTACTATTTCTAGACGGACAACCTACTAAAACACCAATTGTATCTGCGACCTTTCTGATGCGTTCAATTGCAGCCAGACCGGCTTCGATAAAATCGTTGAATTCAAGGAAATCTCTTGGCGGATAACCACATACAGACAATTCAGAGAACACAATCAAGTCACCTTCATTACGCTTTGCCTCTTCTATTGCTGCTATTATTTTATCTGTATTGGCCTCGAAATTGCCTATGTGATAGTTTTGTTGTGCGAGAAATATCTTCATACGCTGTCAAAAATAAGGAGTAGTCACTAAATAAAGGAGATAAAGTCATTTCAAACACAATACAACGCTTTCAGATATCCGAACAGTCGGATATCTATGAACATATATGCTTCAGTCGGTTTCTATTGCATATCAGGCCACTGCTCAGATAACCAAGCCTTCATTTGCATATCTGTAAAATCAATTTTCACCGGCACCACAGATGCATAACCGTTCTCCAGCGCCTCAACATCAGACCCCGGCTCTTTATCCATATTCAGAAATTTACCCACCATCCAGTAGTAATCCTTCCCGCGAGGATCAACACGGTGATCAAAGTTCTCTTCCCATTTAGCATACGCCTGTCTGCATATTTTCAAACCTTTGTAATTTTCAGCAGACACAACCGGCACATTCACATTTAGTAATGTGTGCTCCGGCATAGGTTGTGCTAACATTCGCGTGGTCATTTCATGCACAACAGTCTTTGCTAATGTGAAATCAGCATCAAATTTGAAATCGCAAAGCGAAAAACCGATAGAGGGAATACCTTCGATTGCAGCTTCCATTGCCGCACTCATGGTACCCGAGTAAATGACATTAATAGAATTATTTGCGCCATGATTGATGCCACTTAAACACAGATCAGCCTTGGTGTGTAGTATTTTGTCTTTAGCCAACTTTACACAATCTGCCGGAGTTCCGCTGCATTGCCAGGAGTCAACACCCTCAAACATATCTACTTTATGTAATCTCAGCGGACTTCCAATTGTGATTGCGTGCCCCATACCCGACTGCGGACTATCTGGCGCCACCACAATAACATGACCTAAATCTTTTACAGCTTCCACCAGTGCTCGTATGCCCGGAGCAGTGATACCATCATCGTTAGTTATGAGAATTACGGGTTTCTTTTCGTTCATACTGCAAATGTACAAAGCAAATATGCCCTCAAAATGAAGTCAATAAAAATTTAAAGAAAGTGAACGCAAAAGAACTTCATATTTTAAATTAAAAAATTAGAACCGTAACACATAAATTTTACTACTTTGCGAATCACAAAAAATAAGCAATGTCTATTAATCTCTGCATTGATTGGGGGAACACCAATGTCAAGGCCGCTATATTTGAGAACGATGTAATTACCAAGTCGTTTGTCATCACTCAAGAGAAAGCTCTGGAACAAATATCATCAATACTGGAAACGAACCAGACTACCGGTGTGATCATTAGCTCAGTCACTACTGAAAGTGAACAACTGGAGAAAATGCTCAAAACAAAGGTAAAGCACTTTATAAAACTAGATGGCTATACTTGTGTACCGATTAACAATGCATACTCTAGCCCCGAAACACTGGGACCCGATAGATTGGCAATGGTAACTGCAGCACATGTGCTGAACCCCACCCAAACAAATCTGGTTATCTGCTTGGGCACATGCATTACCTACAATCTGGTACAAAATACACGCACATTCCGTGGCGGTGCAATATCACCGGGTATGCAAATGCGCTTGCAAGCAATGCATCAGTTTACCAACAAACTACCTGAAGTGAGCTTGGAAGGAGATCTTTCGCTGATAGGATATGATACAGAAACCGGAATGAGAAGCGGTGCATTATATGGTGTTGAAGCAGAAATAAGTGGCATGATAGCTGCATATAAAAAGAATTATCCTGATTTTAACGTCATATTAACTGGTGGTGATGCCCCTTTCTTTGTTGACAAATTTAAAAGTCAGATATTTGCTGACCCTGATATATTGCTGAAAGGGCTAAATATAATATTAAACTATAATGCATAAATTCCCCGCTAAGTGCTTAACCGCATTTTTATTTCTTGTAATGAGTAGTGCGGCTTACGCTCAGACAAGCACTTACAGCAACCCAAATTCCGAAAGAGAGAATAATCCTTATTCTAAATACGGTATCGGAGAGTTGTGGAATGGCAACAGTACTGCGCTGAAAGGCATGGGCAGTATTACATCTGCTTATGCGGATCCATATATAATTAACCCGGAGAACCCTGCGTCTTACAGTTCTTTGGTTTTAACTACATTTCAAGGTGGATTAGTAGCAAGTGCCCGTAATATAACCAGTGGTTCTGGCGCGTCATATACTACAGGAACAGCTTCATTGGCCTACCTCAATATTGGTGTACCGGTTAGCCAGCGTGCGGGTATTTCTTTTGGATTGCGCCCTTACACTCATTCATACTATGCGCTGCTAGATACTGCTGCAACTGCACTGGGACAAACACAACGATCTTATGCCGGTGATGGTGGTTTATCTTATGCATACATGGGTGCCGCATATAAAATAAAAGGATTGAGCCTTGGTTTCAATCTGGGTTATATGTTCGGCACATATCGTAATTTTACATCAACCACCTCTGTAGATACAATTAAAGCTTATGAAGCCCAGTTTGCTAACTATACCCGTTTGGGTGGTTTGTACTGGAAAGGTGGCTTTAATTATGAGCATCAATTGAGAGATACCAATATTACTTTCCGTATAGGTGGTACATTGTCTTTGGGGCAAAACCTTACAGAACATGTAAGCAATTACAGAGTAAGTATCTATAATTTCGGAGATACGCTTGTAAATGACACATCATATTCTAATACAGAACAAAAAGGCAAATTGAAACTACCTGTTTCATATAGCCTTGGGGTTATGTTTGCTAAAAATGATAAATGGGCTATTGGCGTAGACTATTCTGCCAGCGATTGGACTAATTTCCATAGCACACCGGATAGCAATATGAACTTAGGTGTAGGAAAACAGTCTTACAAATTAGCACTGGGTGGCGAATACACTCCAAATTCTAATGATATTCATAATTACTTCTCCAGAGTAACATACAGAGCCGGATTCTATATGGGGCAGGACTATGTGATGCTTCAAAATACTGCAATGCCGGTTATGGGTTTCACGTTTGGAGGTAGTTTCCCCTACAAGAGAAACACCAGATCTCATTCTAAACTGCATACTTCGTTCGATATAGGCCGAATGGGGACACATGCAAACGGTCAATTGCAACAAACATATTTCAGATTTGGTCTTGGACTTACTTTCAATGAAAAATGGTTTATTCAAAGAAGATATGAATAAGCAATTCAATAAACAGATTATCAGAACAATAACCCGGATCATTATTCCGGGTGTTTTGTTTTTTGCCCTACCCGCTTGTAAAAATGACCCTAAGGATATCAAGTTGCTTACGAGTAAGAACAATACTCATGAGGACAAAGCAGAGGATATTACCGGCATATACAGCAAAAAAGGCGTAGTAAAAGCACGCCTTTTTGCACATGAATACATTAAAAACGAGTCTGCGAAGCCGCCTTATACCGATTTGAATACGCGCATAAAAGTAGAATTCTATAATGATAGTGGTAAACTGGACAATACCCTCACTGCTGATAGCTGTCGTGTTTATGATGCTACAGGCAATGCTCTGATTTGGGGGCATGTACAGATTGTTACGACCAAGGGAGAGCAATTAAATACAGAAGAACTGGTTTGGAATAGTTCTATAGAGCGAATATTCACAGAAAAACCTGTAAAAATAACTACTGGTAGTGAAGTGCTCTATGGAAATGGACTGGAAGCTAAGCAAGACTTTAGTTGGTATCAGATAAACAATCCTAAAGGATCAGTTTCTGTACAGAAAGGAGAAATGCCAACCGATTAGTCGCAATTCATTGGTTATTACATACATAGTGACTCAAGAAACAAAGTATAACCCAGCTACACACAATATTACATCTTAAAAAACTCAATAAAAATGGCACAATCTCAGCATAGCGAAAGTTTACTAGATACACACCTGATAGAAAATATGGCACTTCCCAAAGTGGCTATAGTTCATACTGAATGGAATGATAAAATAATCAACGAATTGATCAATGGCTTCGAGGGTGTGTTCCACAAATTTGGGGGTGACATACTGGAAAAAGTAGCCGTACCCGGTTGTTTTGAATTACCATTTGCAATAAAACAGGTATGGGCACATTACGAAAAACAAGAAAACAAACCTGAAGCTATAATTGCGTTTGGTGCAGTAATTCGCGGTGGTACACCTCATTTTGAATATGTAAGTCAAGCAGTAACTGAAGGGATTTTACAACTTAACTTAACACTACCCGTTCCTATTATTTTTGGTGTACTTACCCTTGACAATGAAGACCAGGCATGGGAACGATTAGGAGGTACTCATGGACATAAAGGTGAAGAAGCTGCAATAACAGCATTGAAAATGATTAGAAATAGCAGAAAGCTAATGTAATTAGTCTACTTACTTATATCTGTATATAGCGCATTGTTCACCACAATGCGCTATTTTTTTATAGATAAAAAAGCATCAAAAAATGGTCTGGCATGCAAATTGTATTCTATCAGCAAAAACTGGTAGATATGAAAAAATATGTTTTATTTCTCATTAGTGCTTTGTTGATTAGCCTTGGTTCTTTTGCAACACCCGGACATGGTTGTCATGGCTCACACAGTTCACATGGCGGGGGGCATAGTTTTAGCTTTGGGCATAGTTCAAGCCACTATCATTCCAGTTATCATTACCACAGCCACCACTATTCAAGAGATCGCAGCAATAACTATAATTCTTACAATTACAATCGTAATACGAGGAATGGTGCCCCGAGATATTCACTTAGTCAGGTACATGAATTTAATGTGGGCTTAGGCAGCCTTACCTATATGGATGGAGTTGATTCCAACAAATGCTATTGCGCAACGAAACCTGCATTTAATTTCAGCTATAAGTATTTTTTGTCCCGAACAATTGGCATTGGAATAGGTGGTTCAATACAATCGCTAGGTGGCAATAATATTGTAACCGGTAGTGAACCTTCTTATAATTTCACAGCAATGAATACTACAGTAGCTGCCGACATGACGATAATCTATTTGTCTCAAAAGTATGTTCAATTATATGGCAGTGTTGCAGTAGGAGTATCTCACTATACCGAAACAGACGTTTATGCCAACAATACCAGCCAAACTATAGAAAAAAATGTAGCCGCAGTTCAGGTGAGCCCATTAGGCTTGAGGGTTGGTGGTGCACTTGGTTTATTTGCTGAATTGGGTTATGGCTACAGAGGGATAATCAGTGGAGGACTTTCTATACATATTAGATAGTGCCACTTTTTAGGTCACCCAATTAGTCTTTGAACGTGAGTAAAAACTGTTCATGGTAGGTAGGCAAAACTACAACAGAGTCCACAACTTGATTTTAAATTCAATATCCTTTTCATAATTCAAAAATTTATAGCGACTACAATACATTAATAAATTTAAAACTATACGAATTATGTATTAAATACTATTCTCCGTGCTTGACTTTGACACAGCAAAACACCCTGCAAAGATGTTAAATTTCAATACAAGACAAAGTATAATTGCTTTATTTCCTGCTATACCTCCGCCCATCGTTTAAATATTTTATCTTGCAGTGTTTTTCAAATCATAATTATGTATCGTACTAAAAACTGCGGTGAGTTGCGTTTGCAGCACGCAGGTGAAGAAGTAACCCTGGCAGGCTGGGTGCAGACCGTTCGTAAATTCGGAAGTATCACCTTTACTGACCTTCGTGACCGCTACGGCATCACGCAATTGTTATTTAATGAAACACTGAATATACAACTGGATCAAACGCCAATAGGTCGTGAATTTGTTATACAAATCACCGGTAAAGTATTGGAGCGCAGTAATAAAAATAATAAAATACCAACCGGAGATGTTGAAGTAGAGGTATCTGCTTTCACTATACTCAACGCATCTGAAGTACCGCCATTTACTATAGAAGAAAATACAGATGGCGGAGATGAACTGCGTATGAAGTATCGCTACCTCGATTTGCGCCGCCCTACCCTCAAACGCAATCTGGAACTCAGATATAAAGTAAACCGTTCTGTTCGCAATTATCTGGACACACTCGGTTTCTGGGATATAGAAACACCATTCCTTATTAAATCTACACCCGAAGGCGCACGTGATTTCGTTGTGCCATCACGTATGAATCAGGGTGAATTTTATGCATTACCTCAGAGCCCACAAACCTTTAAGCAATTGCTGATGGTGAGTGGCTATGACCGCTATTATCAAATCGTAAAGTGCTTCAGAGATGAAGATTTACGCGCAGACCGCCAGCCGGAATTTACTCAGGTAGACTGCGAAATG
>CANGMZ010000157.1 GCA_947454715.1 Chitinophagaceae bacterium | reverse complement strand
CAATTACACTTGGGCCATAAGAAGTTGAACCAGTACCAACATATGAGTAAGTAACTGCACCCGTAGAACCAGAAACATTTGATGTAGAAGGTCCTTGCGCTGCTGCGTTATATGTATACGTTGTTAAGCCTGTTGCCACAATCGTACTTGCAGCTTTATTTATCGTAAACGCATAAGCTGCACTTGTAGCTCCTGTATAAGTAACATCAGCAGCAACAGTTGCAACCACCTCATACGTACCCGGTGTTGTTGGCCTTGTAGCACTTGGGCCATATGTTGTTGAACCAGTACCAACATAAGAGTAAGTAACAGCACCCGTAGAACCAGTAACAGTTGATGTTATTGGGCCTTGAGCCGCTGCGTTATATTTATACGTTGTTAAGCCTGTAACAGTAATATTAGAAGCATATTGTGCTATACTAAATACGAATGCAACAGATGTAGCACTATTGTAATTAGCATCTCCAGCAACTGTTGCAATTAAATGATATGAGCCTGTATTAGTTGGCGGAGTTGCACTTGGGCCATAGGAAGTTCCATTAATACCCACATAAGAATACGTTACAGCCCCAGTTGAACCCGTAACAGTTGATGTAGAAGGTCCTTGTGCAGATCCACTATATGTAAAAGTTGTAGAACCAGTAGCAACTATTGTACTACTAGCTTTATTAATCGTAAACGCATAAGCTGCACTTGTAGCTCCTGTATAATTACCATCTCCCGCAACTGTAGCAATTACTTGGTATGTTCCTGCGGAAGTTGGACGTGTAGCACTTGGGCCATAAGAAGTTGTGCCTGTACCACTATAACTATAAGTAGGAGTTGCTGTAGATCCTGTAACAGTTGAAGTCACTGGTCCTTGTGCAGATCCATTATATGTATATGAAGTAACTCCTGTTGCTACTATCGTTGATGTTAAACTTAAATTAAGACTAAAATTAGCAATTGAAGCAGATGCAACTGGATTGCCTAAATAATCTTGATATCTAAGTGTAACAGTATATACACCACTAGGCAATGTTGCTTGAGAACTAGATGCAACAATTGATGAAGTGGCTAAATTACTTGTATTTAAAGTACCGGAAATACTTCCATTAGCATTATTCAAAGTAATAACCACAGTAGTTGAAACACCTTGGAATGTTAATGTACTTGAACCAGCCAAATTAACTTCTGGAATATTAATACTAATTGGTAAGTTCTGTCCAATAAATGCACTATTAGAAGTTGGACTGGTTATAGTTGGAGCAATAGTTATTTTATCAACTGTATAAACCTGACCAGTAAACCCATTAATTAAGGCATTGCTATTTAAATCGGTAATGCCTGTGCCACTAGATTTTAAATTCAAACCTAAAGTACCATTACCTGTCACACTAGTAATTGTAACATTATATGTAGATGCTGTTGTTGTAGCAACTGTAATACCAGTACTTGAAACAGTACCAGAATAAACAACTGTTAAATCGTTGGCATCAAAACCAGTAATATCTTTAGAGAAGGTAACTGCAAAATGTAAAGTAGATAAATTAGTTGGATTTGCTTCTACTCTATTAATACTTACAACTGCAGGAGTAGATGCATCTAAAATTGTAAATGCAAATGCGTTAGAAGTTGCAGCATTATAATTATCATCTCCATCTACCGAAGCAACTACTTCATAAGAACCAATATTAACTGGCAAAGTAGAAGTTGGTGCATATTGTGTAGTACCCACACCATAATAACTATAAGTAGGTGTCGCTGTAGATCCTGCAACTGTTGAAGCAATAGGTCCTAAACCAGAACCATTGTAAGCATAGCTAATATTGCCACGAACTTGTATTGTTGAATTTGACTTTACAATATTAAATGAATATGCATTTGATGTTGCATCTAAATAAGTATTATCTACAGCTACCGATGAAACAACTTCATAAGTACCAACAGCAGTAGGTCTTACTGCACTTGGTCCGTAAGTTGTTGATCCACTACCTCTATAACTATATGTTGGAGTTGCTGTAGAACCGGTAACATTTGAAGTTATTGGGCCTTGACCATTACCATTGTATGTATATGATGTTAACCCTGTAACAACAATTGTACTTGGTATTTTATCGATAGTGAATGCAAAATCAGAAGATGTGGCAGCAGTAAAGTTAGCATCTGACGCTAATGATGCAACAGCTTTATATGTACCAATGTTTGTAGGCTTAGTCGCGCTTGATGTATAATTTGTTGACCCTGTTCCTGTATAAATTATAGTAACTGCACCAGTAGAACCTTGTTTACTTGTTGTAGTAGGTCCTTGTGCAGATCCATTATAAGTAAATGAATTTTTACCACTAATATATATTGTAGATGCCCCTGGAGGAGGAATACAACCTTCAGCTATAGTAAATGAACTAGTTTTTGTAGCACCTTTAGCATCAGTAATAACAACAGTATAATTACCTGTAGCTAAGCCAATTAAATCTTTTTGGGTAGATGCAAAAGAATTAGGTCCAGTCCAAGAATAAGAATAATTAGGGAACCCACCTGTAACAGTTAAAGTAATTGAACCACCAGTAGTACAAGTAGCAGCAACAGTTGAACCACTAACACCCATGTTAGATACATAAATGTTTAATGTTGTTCTATCACTTAATCCCAATGGGTTACTTACCATGTAAGGAATTTCAACAGTACCATTGTATCCTGCCGCAGGAGTAAAAGTAAAGTCACCAGTTAAGGAAGCCTCAATAGTACCTTGTGAAGGAGCTGGTGAAGATAATAATTGGAATTGTAAATCGGTTTTAGGATATGCAACATCAATATCGTTTGTTGCAACAGTATTTGAAATTGTTGCACCATTAGCTGTTACAAACACATCGGTAACAGCAATTGGCACATCACAAACTGGTGCAGTCAATGTAGTAGAAGCATTTGAGGTACAACCATTCGCATCAGTCACTATCACTGAATAAGTATCGGTAGTTAATGAACCAATAGATTGTGTTGTTGCTGCATTACTCCATAAATAAGTATAAGGAGCAACACCACCATTAACAACAGCATAAGCCGAACCATCTGGTTTAGTAGCACAAGTTCTAGAGAACCCATCTACAGAAACAGATAATGCAGCAGAAGTTCCAACAGTTTTTGCAATAGTTGCACTACATCCATTTGAGTTTGAAACTAATACAGAATAATTACCTGCAGCTAAATTTGTGGCAGTAGCAACATTTCCAATTGTAGTTGGTCCTGTCCATGTATATGATAAAGTACCAACAGAATTATCTACTGCTAGTTCAATTTTACCAGAAGGTGTACCCGCACAAGCACGTGTATCTGTAACACTTGCATATAATGCGATTGCTTTATCAGGTTGAGTTAAACTAACACCTGAATTAGCAGAGCATCCATTTGCATCCGTTACAGTTACAGAATAACTTCCTGCTCTCACATTAGCAAGTGAAGTACTAATAGTACCATCGGTCCAAGAATATTTATAACCAGATCCAATTGTACCTCCAGTAGCGGAAGCAGTAGCAGCACCGGTTGATCCGTTAAAACAGTTAATGTTTGTACTAGAAGGAATTGAAACAGTTAAAGTAGCAGGTTGAGTAATAGCAGTGCTAGTTCGAGTAGCTGTACAACCACTTGCATCAGTAACTATTACTGTATAAGTTCCTACACTTAGTCCAGTGATGTTTTGAGTTGTTGCAGTAAAACTATTTGGTCCAGACCATGCATAAGTATAAGTTCCTGCTCCACCAGTTGTAGCTAAATTAATTGAACCATCTGCACTTGCATTACAAGACAAATTAGTATTTGTCATTGTTAAAGAAATAGCAGCTGGCTGTGTAATAGTATAAGCCCCATTTACAGTACAACTATTTGCATCCGTTACCGTTACTGAATATGTTCCAGCTGATAAAGAAGTTCTATCTTCCGAAGTAACCAAGCTACCCCAGTTGTATGTATATGCCCCAGTGCCTCCAGCAGCAGTAATATTAATTGCACCAGACGATCCGGAATTACATAATACATTAGTAACAGATCCACTTAAAGTTAATGCAGCAGGCTCATTTACTATAGCACTTGCATTAACAGTACAACTGTTTGCGTCGGTAACCGTAACATTATAAGTACCTGCGGTTAATGTAGATATATTTTGAGAAGTAGAGCTATAAGAGCCCGCTCCTACTTTTGTCCAAGCATAAGAATAAGTTGCAGTACCTCCTGCCATTAATAATCCTACTGCACCATTAGTTCCGCCATTACAAATTAAAGATGTAACGTTCGGAGTAGCAGTTAATGCAGCCGAAGGTTGCGAAATTGTATATCCTTGTGAATAGCTACAACCATTATTATCTGTCACGGTTGCAGTATAAGTACCAGCTGATAAATTAGTTAATGCATTTGAAGTTGAACCGTTTGACCAAGAGTAGGTATATCCAGAAGTCCCACCTTGCGCTGTTAATGAAATTGCGCCAGTATTTCCACCATAACAATTCACATTAGTTGGAGTTGCAGCAGCAAAATTTAAAGTTGCAGATGGTTGAGATACCACAATACTAGAAGGTGTTAAAGTACAACCTTTATTATCTGTTATAGTTACCGAATAAGCACCAGCACTAATATTTGAAATTGATGAAGTGGTTGCAGAATAAGAGCCTGCTCCAACTCCTGTTGATTTAGACCAAGAATAGGAATAAGGAGCTGTACCACCTGAAGTAGTTAAATTAACTAAACCAGTAGATGAACCAAAACAATTTATTGCCGTTACCGTTGCCGTACTTGATAATACCCCACTTGGTTCAGTTATTGTATATGAGTTTGTATAAGCACATAAATTTGCGTCAGTTACAGTTACATTATATGTGCCTGCAGGAAGACCTGATTTTATAGGATTTGTGCCAGTATATAAAGTGTTTATTCCATCTGTAAAAGTATATGTATAAGAAGCTGTTCCACCTTTAGCGATGATAGATATTACACCTGTTGTACCTCTATTACAATTTACATTCGTTAAGGTAGCTTCGGCCGTTAATGGCGCAGAAGGCTGTGTGATTGTTACATCAGCAGCAGAGCTACAACTAGACCCATCTGTAACAACAACATTATACACTCCTGCTGGTGCAGTAATATTTGCAGTTGTTGCACTAAAAGTGCCTGCTTGATTTGACCACGCATATGTTGTACTACCTGTAGTTGTTCCGGTTAATGAACTAGTGGCTGTTGATGTCCCTCCATAACATGAAATAGATGGAGCAGTTGCAGTAACAGTAAATGTAGCCGCAGTACTTGAACTAACAAAATATGTATAAGGGCTTGTACATCCTTCTGCATTTGTAATATTAACCGTATAACTACCAGATCCTAAAGAAGAAATATCTTTACTAGTTGCAATAACCGATCCGGAATGAGTCCAAGAATAAGTTGGAGTATTATTTCCAGCAACAGCATTTAATGTAAGAGAAATTGCACCATTACCTGTACTACCACAATTGGTACTTGGTGTTATAGAATTTGTAGCTACTGGGTTAGCATTAACTACAACATTGATACTAGTAGCAGATGCACTACAACCATTTGCATCAGTTGCAGTTAATGTATAGGTTCCGCTTGCAGAAGTACCAACATTATATAATATAGGATCCACTGAATTACTTGTGAAGGCAGGCCCTGTCCATGAATAATTGTCTGCACCATAAGCATGTAATTTTAATGTGCCAGCTTCACATGTAGGCTCCGCAAAAGCAGCAATTTCAGGAGACTTGACATAAATATCTTTACACACAGAGCTAGAAATACCACAACCATTTTCTGCAACAACACAAACCTGATATTGTCCTATTGCCACACCATTAAAATTAACTTTAATAGCAGCTGTATTATTGCCCGAAACAATTACAGCACCGGTTGGGACAGACCAATTATATGAAGTATTGCTGGCATTTGGATCGATAGAGAATTCAGATTGAGTTTCTGATTTACAAATATCTAGAGCACCTACTACACAACCTGCTGCTGCAGCAAGTGTAATACTATTACTAGAAACAGTAGCACCTGTTGCATCTATTACAGTAACAGAATATGTACCTGCACTTAATCCTACTCTATTTGGAATATTATTTGATCCTGTTATGTCACTCCAATCATAAGTATATGGCGCTAAACCACCACTAACAGTTAATGATATCTTACCTAAAGAATAACATGTAGGGTCTATACTATTATAGTCAATTGCAAGCACGCTAGCAGATGTAAAATTAATAGTTTGATTTTGAGTTATTGAAGACCCACTAATTGAAGAAGAATAAGTAACTATTTCCGCCGTTGAATTAGTTACAGTATACTTAGCTTGACCATTTGCGTCTGATACAGCATTTATTGCAGTGATTGTTGAATGGCCACCACCTTGATTTAAAGTGACAGTTGCATTTGGTATAAAATTATTATATGAATCCTTTAAAGTGACAGTAATAATGGAAGAAGCAGTTCCATTAGCAACGACAGAACTTTTAGAAGAACTGACAGTTGAATTTGAAATATTAACAGAACCAGGTAAAAAAGCGACAGATGCAGTTTGTGAAATATTAACAGCATTACCAATTGAAGAATAAGTTACCGTCTCAGCTTTAGTATTTTTTACTGTAAAGCTTGCTTGACCTGAACTATTAGTTGTCCCATTTATTGTAGTTATAGTAGAAGTACCACCAGCAGCTGACAATGTTACAGTTTTACCAGATACTAAATTGTTATTTGCATCTTTTAAAGTAACAGTGATTGTAGAAACTGTAGAACCATCTGCTATAATACTAGGACTTGAAGCTAATACAGAAGATGTAGATGAACTCACACCTCCAGCTGTGTAAGTAACAGATGCAGATTGAGTTATAGGAATAGCATCACCTGTAGCTGTATATGTAATAGTTTCTGCCTTAAGATTTGTTACTGTAAATAACACAACACCATT
>CANGMZ010000156.1 GCA_947454715.1 Chitinophagaceae bacterium | reverse complement strand
TGCTCCATATACCTCCGGTTACTGCATCAGTAAGTGTTGCAGTTTGGCCAAAGCAAATAGAGGAGACACCTGAAATAGTTGCAATAGGATTGATGACAACTGCATCTAAGCTGCTGTCACTGGCGCAACCTGCAGCAGTTGTCTGTGTTACATAATAAGTAATTGTTCCGGCAGTTGCAGTTGATGGAGTAGGGGCGGTAGTCATACCTGTTGTTACGCTTGGCCCATACCATGTAAGGTTTATACCGCTAGCTGCAACAGGCACTGCTGTTGTGTTTTGGCAATAGCTCTGGGGAGTAACTACAGGCGCAGCAGGTTTTATATCAATTATCACAATGTCTGTAGCACTATCACTGATGCATCCCTCAGCAGATGTTTGTGTTACATAGTAGGTGATATTGCCTATTGTGGTTGTTGATGGTGTTGGTGCAGTGGTCATACCAGTCGTTATGCCTGGCCCATACCATGTAAGGTTTATACCTGTTGCAGCAACAGGCACTGCAGTCGCAAATTGACAATAATTTTGAGGTGTAACAATTGGTGCTGAAGGTTTAGGGTTTACTGTAAAACTAAAATTTGTGCTGCAACCACCAACAGTATAAGTTACTGTTACTGTTCCTGCAGTTGTCCCGTTGATAATACCAGTTGTTGCATCTATTGATGCTATTGCTGTATTACTGCTGCTCCAAGTACCACCTGTTGTAGCATTGCTTAGGGTTGTTGAAAATCCCAGGCAAATTGAAGAAAGCCCTGTAATTGGTGTTACCGGATTAATAATGATGTTATCAACTGCACTATCGCTGATGCAACCCGCTAATGTCGTTTGAGTTACATAATAAGTTACTGTTCCCGCTGTCGTTGTAGATGGTGTTGGCGCTGTTGGCATACCGGTTGTCACACCCGGACCATACCATATTAAGTCGGTTCCTGTAGCAGATACAGGTAACGCAGTTGTGTTTTGACAATAAGATTGTAATAGTACTACAGGTGGCGTTGGTTTTGGGTTGATTGTCACTACATCTATTGCACTATCACTTACACAGCCGGTAGCAGTGGTTTGAGTAGCGTAATAGGTTATTGACCCTGCACTAGCCGTTGATGGAGTTGGTGCCGTACTCATGCCAGCGGTTACCCCAGGTCCATACCATAATATATTAGTGCCTGTAGCTAAAACAGGTATAGCTGCATCAAACTGGCAATAACTTTGAGGTGTTACTGCAGGAGCCGTAGGCTTTGGGTTAACCGTAAATGTAAATGTTGAAGGGCAGCCTGATAGAGTGTAAGTAATCGTAATTGTTCCGCCCGACACCCCTGTTACTACTCCGGTTGTTGCATCAATAGTAGCAATTGCAGTATTACTGCTACTCCATATTCCCCCTGCATTTGCATTACTCAGTGTTGTAGATCCTCCCTGACAAATATTATTCACTCCATTAACTGGCGCCGATGGGTTTACTGTAACCAATATTGCAGTACTATCGCTAATGCAACCAGCTGCACTCGTTTGTGTTACGTAATAGGTTGCCGTTCCGGCTGTTGTTGTCGATGGTGTTGGTGCCGTTGTGTAGCCCCCTGTAACCCCCGGACCATACCATGTAAGATTGGTACCTGCTGCATAAAGTACTCCTGCAGCTGTGCCCTGACAAAATGTTTGTGGTGTTGTGGTTGGGGCTGTCGGTTTAGGATTTACTGTAAAAGTATAGGTACGGTTGCATCCTGCTGCTGTGTAGGTAATCGTAACAGTGCCTGCAGACACACTGGTAATGACTCCGGTAGATGCATTTATGGTTGCAATACCTGTGTTACTACTGCTCCATACACCACCTGCTGTTGCGTCACTTAATGTTGCTGTCTGCCCCATGCATACAGCTGTAGGGCCTGTTACAGGCGCAACTGGTCCGCTGGGCACTACTGTATAATAACCAAATGATGTATCTGAACAACCTAATGCTCCGGCCTTGTAAGTTGTAGTGGTTGTAGGGCAAACATTGATGGTTGTCCCTGTTCCCAAAAATGCATTAGTTGTAGCATTGTACCAATAAATTGTAGATGTTGTGTAAGGTACCGGTGCATAAGGAATAGAAGTTACTGAATAGCTGGTAAGTCCAACATTGGGTGTAAATCTCCAAGCCTCATTACTACAGGTATACGTCAATGGGTAATTTCGTCCCGGTGCTGCTGTCGCTGCTGTTCCTGCTGCATTCTGTACACCAACAATGGCATAGCCCCCATTCCATGTAGTACAAAGTGGCTTTGAGGTAATATGGACTTCTACAACATTAGTGGTTTCGTAAAGTATGATTTGCGAACTTGTTTTTTGAGTAGTACAGAAAAACATATTGTCACCACAAAAGGTAATCGTGTATTTTCTGTATGGAGCTGTGCCGGATAATGAATAGGTCATCGTTCCTCCATTCGTAATGTCAATATCGCACCATGGTCCGCAAATTGAGTTTTTAACAGTCGTATTACCTAATAATACTGCATTAATCGTCCACGAAGTATAGGCATTTGCAAGGGCTGTATTGAAGCAAACTGTTCCATTTGGGCCCATCAACAAATTGGTATAATTATTCCCGTAAAAATTGAATGTGAAACCTATTGGCAATATTCCGGAATAATAGTCATCTACAACAATGCCCGCATCTGTTGGAATAGCTCCCGAAATATTAGCCGTGAGGGTGGTACATAAGTTTGTACAGTTGATAGAGTCACTACTGGTAACCGTAACTTGCGAATACGCAAATGTGGTTAAAATCAGTAGCAAAATTGTTAATAACGATCTGAACTTCATATAGTATAAAGTAATACTGGCTGAGTACAACCAATAGTTACAAATCTATATAAATATTTTATAAAATAAAATTACAGCAGATTAATTATGTGGTGAAACATCCTTTAAATGAGGAGTTTAGGTAGATACAGTAAGATTAGTTGTATTTAATTATTAGTCTAAATATTATTTATCTGAGTATGTTTAGTTCAATCCTGGAACTTTCAAGAGTTCAGATACAAGGTCAGTTACTTCTTTTTTATCTGCTATGTAGTCCGTATTTTCAGGCAATAAGGCGGAACTGTGAAGTTCCATTGCTCCTGTATTTCGAGCGAGTTTGAGAATGTTGCTGCTTCTTACGCCTCCTCCGGGCATAATTATTATGCGTCCTTCACTTTCTTTTATAAGATCTGCAATTACTCTTGCACCCGCTAGGGCGTTGGGGTATAACCCTGATGTAAGTATTCGTTCACAGCCCGATTTGATTACATCCTCCAGTGCTTTGAAGGCATCAGGTGTTCTGTCAAAAGCTTTGTGGCAAGTAACGCCGAGCGGGTAGGCTAGTTCTGTCATACGCTTCATTTCTTCTACGTCTATACTCCCATCGTTTTTTAATATGCCAATGGCAATACCTGATGCGCCTATTTTTTTACATATTTCTATGTCTTTGCGCATGATGCTCAATTCGCTGCTATCATAAACAAAGCCACCACCGCGGGTGCGAATCATAACATAAGTGGGAATAGCAATTTTTTCTACTGCATATTGAATAGTTGCGTAGCTCGGGGTTACGCCTCCTTCAGCAGGGCTGCTACATAATTCTATCCTCGATGCGCCGGCTTGTTGTGCAATTTGGCAAGATTGTATATTGTAAGCACATATCTCAAGCAGGGGAGCACTCATATAATCAGATTCAGGAGTTTAGTATAAACTTGGGGTATTGTAAATTTTCTCTTCTTTGCCACTTTTTACAGCGTAGGTAAATCCTTTTTGCAAAGCAAAAGCACCATGTTCTCCTTTCTTGTTAATAGCAATAAAGCCTATCTGGAAGTTTTTATAAGCTTCCGGATTTTTATGATTGATTCGCTCAACTGCTGCCTTGCAGGCTTTTTCAGGAGAGAGTCCTTGTCTCATCAGCTCAACTACAAGGTGGGCGCCAACTATTTTTACTACTTCTTCACCCATTCCAGTGCTGGCTGCTGCACCTATTTCATTATCTACATACAAGCCTGCACCTATTATTGGGGAGTCGCCTACACGACCATGCATCTTAAATGCAAGACCACTCGTAGTGCAGGCGCCGCTTAGGTTACCGGCTTTGTCCATTGCCAGCATACCAATAGTGTCGTGGTTTTTTTCGTCGCCTGGGGTACTACCTTTTATTGTTCTGTGATAATTGTTCTCCTGATTCATTAATGGCTGATATTTAGATTCTTTCAGCCATTCTTTCCATTCAAGTTCACTTTTTTCAGTTAACAGGTTTTCTTTTTTAAATCCATTGTCCAGAGCCAGTTGAAGTGCGCCTTCACCCACAAGCATTACATGTGGTGTTTTTTCCATTACCAATCTTGCTACAGAAATGGCGTGCACAATGTTTTCCAAACACGCAACTGCTCCGCAACGGCTATTCTCATCCATTATGCTGGCATCAAGGGTCACTCGGCCATCTCTGTCAGGGCGACCACCAAGCCCTACTGTTTGGTTTTCAGGGTCAGCTTCGGGTACTTTAACGCCATTTTCTACTGCATCAAGTGCTCTCCCTCCTTTATTCAGAACCTCCCATGCCGCTTCATTCGCCTGCTTTCCAAAATCCCAGGTAGAGATAACGATAGGATTATCCTTAACTGTTGTTGGTAGTTTGGTTTGGCTTTTTTGACCTTGGGCTAACAATGTTTTGCCTCCGGCTAAAAATGCTGATGTGAGCAATGAAAATTTTAAAAAGGACCTGCGATCTGACATTGAAATTAATTTCAGCGAACAAGATAAGGCTAATTATGGTAAAAAACATCTTTGCTTATTTATTTCACTACAATTGATATTAACTGGTAGTGAATATTAATTGCAGCGATGTATGTATGTGTGAAAATATTATACAGTATTTCTTAATTAATATGGCAATGCTTAAAATTGTTTGTTTTATTGTTTTTATAATTCGGCTTAATAAATATTCTGACTTTCAATACCATTAATTCGCTCTTTTATTTGTCAGTCTGTATACATTTTCATACATTGTAACTACATATAAATAAGCCGGTAAAGGGTTATGGTGAATACTGATATAAAGCTTAATGTACTGCTCATAGACGATGAAATTGAAGCATGCAGAAATCTGCGAAGTATACTATTAGAATATATTGACCCTGCAATCAATATTGTTGGGGAAGCGCATAGTGCAGCGGAGGCTGAGAAACAGTTACAGCTGCATAACCCCGATGCGGTGTTCCTTGATATTGAAATGCCACATGAAAATGCTTTTCAATTCTTGGAGCGTGTTTCTCCTATTCATTTTGAAGTCGTTTTTGTTACCGCTTACGACGAATATGCGGTTAAAGCTTTTAAACTCAATGCAGTTGACTATATCCTTAAGCCCATCAGTATAGCAGAATTAACTAATGCAGTAGCTAAACTTAAAGAAAGAATTCGCTATAAAGCTCATTTTGGTGCTGCAGGAACTGATTTTACAGAGGTATCGAAACAGATTACTTCTAAATCAAAACTCAACAAAATAGCGTTAAAAGGAAATAACAATGTAGAGATTGTAGCATTTAAAGATATACTATATATTGAGGCTTTTGGTGGTTACTCTAAAGTATTTTTCCTCCGCGATAATGTCTTAGTAGATATGCTCACCAGCTATTCTATCGCAGAATATGAAGATATGCTCCCATCAGAGATTTTTTATAGGGTCCATAAATCATTTCTGATTAACTGCGATCATATTAAAAAGATACACAAAGACGAATCACCTACTATCATTTTAAATAGTGCTCATACAATTCCGGTAAGCAGACGTAGATTCTCTGCACTTCTTGAATTTTTGCAGACCAAACCGACCCTCAATGCTTAAACACTGGCTGGGTGTAGTTTTGGTTGTTTTGTTATCAATATGCTCCGGTAGTGTTGCTGCACAGCATTTTCCTATGTTGCATTACACTATCGATGATGGCTTACCCAGCAATACTGTTTATAGCGTCTACAAAGATAGTAAGGGGTTTTTGTGGGTTGCTACCGATAAGGGTATTGCTCGTTATAATGGTATTCGTTTTGAAAAATTCACCACTTCAGATGGAATTCCTGATAATGAAGTCTTCTTCTTTCAGGAGGATAAACAGGGTAGGTTGTGGTTAGCAACTTACAATGGTGAATTGTGCTTTTATAAGGATAGCCGTTTTCATACTGCAGCAAATACACCCTTTTTAAAACTACCCTTTAAAAATACGTTCATTAATAAAATTGCCATCGAAGCAGATAGTACCGTCACTATCATGTTTGATAACCGTCAGAAATTCATAAATGTCAACAATAGTAGCATAGACATAGTAAATGTTGGATTAGATAATTCCCTCGAAGGTTTTTTCTCAATGTATAAGCTAAAGGGTGGTCTTTATAAGTTCTTTTACAAAGACAGTATTAAAGTTGTTGATAAATATAGTAAGATAATTAAAAGACAATCAATTCAATATAATTTTAGTGATCAGGTTGTAGATCGTGATTTCGTTTATCGAATTGCTCAGGATCAAAAGTATGTTGTCAGCGGAAATGATATCTTTTCTGCCGATATGAAGCGGTTGAAAGTGCTCAACTATAAACAAACGGAACATATTCACCCGACGCTTATTTATTTTGATAGTCAGTTGAAATTATTTATAGGTACAGATAATGGACTTTTTATCGATGGTTCGCTGCATATTCTTCCTGAAAGTAAGGTTACCTCTATCACTCAAGATATAGAACACAACTATTGGGTAAGCACTTTTTACGATGGATTGTTTGTTATCAGTAATAATTATTTCAATTTTCATCTCTACGACAGTGCATATACAGGTAGCATCAGGTATGCCTATGCCGATGATAATAACCTCTTTTACACCAATTCAGACAATAATCTTTTCAGACTCAAAAACGATACAGTTCAGTGCCTATTTGATTATGTAAAGTATATTAAGAATAAACCGGAATTTGCTATTAATCATGGTTTTCTGATTACAAAAGGAAAAAGTAAAGGTGAATACAGCTACTTCAATTATTATAAAAATTACATTGTATACATAAAAAATATACTCCAGCAAAAACATCTGTTTGTGGCAGATCAGCCATTTGCAACTAATGAAAGTGTAAAATCGATTGTTGATGCAAATGATGACATATTTATACGGACT
>CANGMZ010000155.1 GCA_947454715.1 Chitinophagaceae bacterium | reverse complement strand
GGTGTAGGAAGTGATACAGGGCATGTGTTTACGCATACTCCGGTTAATGGGGATACAATTACTTGTACAGTTACTTCTAATGAGACCTGCGTAACAACACACACTGCCAGTTTCTCAAGGGTCATAAATGTAAATGCATTACCTAATGCAGGTGCGGTTGCAGGTCCATCACTGGTTTGTGAAACTACTCCGGTGTCCTTAACAAGTTCCGGTACTACAGGTGGTACATGGAGCGCAACAAATGGCAATGCAACAGTTTCTGTAACAGGTGTAGTTACAGCAGTAACTGCAGGAGTAGACACAATAGTGTATACCGTTAATACAGCATTATGTGGATCTGCTTCTGCTACTAAAGTAGTAACAACGGGTACATTACCGTATGCCGGAATTATTAGCGGTGCTAGTGCAGTATGCCCCGGTTATTCAATATCATTGACAAATGGGGTAGCAGGTGGTACCTGGTCGCTAAGTAATGTGGTCGATGCAACAATAACTGCAACAGGTTTGTTTACAGGAATAACCGGTGGTGTTGATACTGCAATCTATACTGTAATCAATTCATGCGGATCTGCATTAGCAGTGCATCCTGTTACGGTTGGTGTCAGTTCTCTGCATGATGCGGGCGTAATATCTGGTCCCGCAACAGTATGCATTGGAGCTCCTGCAACTTTTTCAGATACAGCAACAGGTGGTTTCTGGTTAAGTGAGACTCCTGCAATTGCGACTGTTAGTGCTAGTGGGGTAGTTACTGGTCTTGCTCCGGGTATTGCTACAATTTATTATATGGTTACCAGTGGTTGTTCTCCAGATACTGCTATGAAGACCCTTACAGTCATCCCGGTACTATCAGCGGATACAATAACAGGCGCATCTAATATATGCACCGGTGTAACTATTACATTACACGATACGGCTACAGGTGGTACATGGCTGAGTGATAATACATCTGTAGCAACAGTAGATGGTTCAGGTATTGTTACGAGTATATTACCCGGCACCGCGTATATATATTATGTAGTGTCTAACAGTTGTGGTACAGATACAGCAGTACATGCTATAAGCGTAGCTACGGTGCCTAATGCCGGAAACATCACCGGCGTAACGTTTTTGTGTGGTAACTCTTCTGCTACATTATCTGATACTACTACAGGTGGTGTATGGAGTAGCTCTGCGCCGACCATAGTTACGGTAAGCGCATCAGGTGCTATTACAGGTTTATCGTCAGGTAATACAACTATTAGCTATAGCGTAACTACCGGCTGTGGTACAGATGTAGCCATTCATGGTGTTACAGTTAATCCATTTCCTACTTTAAGCAGTGCAATAGTTGCGCCACCGGTATGTAGTGGTACCTTGTTTAATTACACGCCAACAAGTACTACTCCGGGAGCTATCTTTACATGGGTGCGTTCTGCTATACCCGGTATTACAAACCCTGCCGCAGGCAGTGTGGGTGACCCAAATGAGATCTTGTTGAATGCAACCGGTGCTCCAATCAATGTTATATATGCATTTGCCGTTAGTGCAGGTGGTTGTTCAACAGTGCAAAATGTGTCTGTGCTCGTTAATCCAATCCCTGTATTATCCGGTCCTTTATCTTTAAGTGCATGTTCAGGTAGGTTGTTTACTTATGTGCCAACAAGTGGTGCTCCGGGAGCTACTTATGCATGGAGCCGTGCAGCTGTAACCGGTATCACACCATCTACGGCATCAGGTACAGGTACAATATCTGAAACATTAAATAGCACAAGTTCGTCTGCCGTAAACGTTGTTTATGTCTTTGATATGGCTGCTGCCGGTTGTGTTAATACGCAGAACTTAACGGTTGCTGTGCAACCTCAGGGGCCTCCCCCTCCGGTAATTACTACTAAGTCTCCATCATGGTTATGTAATGGGACGATGTATCAGAACTTTGGTACGTCATCAGTTCCTGATTCCACAGTGACTTACGAATGGACAGCTAAAGATGCGACTGTATGGGCGCAAGGTTCGGGTCATCAGTATAGTTTGATCAGCTTTCCTACGGCTGGTATGGCTACCATATACTTGTCTTCATCTGTTACCGGATTTAGCTGTAGTAGTAAGGACTCCTTTATGGTATATGTAGACAACACTCCTAATGAAACACCAACTGTAGATTATTTTGACAATGTATTTTCTGCAACAACAGGGATGTCTACTTATCAGTGGGGATATGACGATGTCAATACGTTAGATTCTACAATTCTTACAGGTGAAACCAACAGCAGCTATGTGAATGCTTCACCTGATTTTGCAAGTAAGTATTATTGGGTAATTACAGAGCACTACTCTTGCATGCAAAAGACCTATTATCATGTGCCAACAGCTATTGCCAATGTAAATAGTGGTATTGGTAATGTGGTTGTGTATCCTAACCCAAGCAATGGTTCTTTTGTAGTGAATGTGTCGTCTGCTAATACTGAACAATGTACTGTCACCATGACGAATGTAGTAGGCGCAGTTGTTTTGCAGCAGACTTGTGTAACCAACAAAAAAATAGCATTTAATCTTGATGAGCCTGCAGGCATATATCTGATTACAGTATCAACACCAAATGGTCAGTATACCGGTAAGATAAATGTTGTAAAGTAAGGTATATAAATATTAACATCTTGAAGAGCCGGTTTGTCACCGGCTCTTCTTATTTTTAAGCAAGTCTGCTGAATAATTATAGATAAAAAGATGCAAGTGAAAAGAGCATTATTGAAGTTCTCTGTGCTGTTATTATCGGCAGTGTTGCTTGCATTTTTATTGCCTGAGAATGACAGGTTAATTGCGTTTTATGGTCATTGGTTTTATGAGCCTTTCCAATCGCTTCGAGGTGTTTTATTGGGTTATATTCAGCTGAGTGTTGGTGATGTCATATATGTTGCAGGTGGTGCAGGGATATTGTATACACTTGCACGCTTGGTGAGAAATATTTTGAATTTTAGGACAGAAAAAGTAAGGCATTTACTATCATTACTGAATGCGTTGAACGTTGTTGTGTTTGTTTATGTTTTCTTTATACTGGGGTGGGGTGCCAACTATTACAAATCAACATTAAGAGCCACGTGGCAGCTCAAGGAATATAACGATACGCTCCAACTCAATGAATTTGATAGCATACTTGTGATGCGACTTAATCAATTGTCCGTAAAATATAAGCCGTTGTCGCTTGAGCAAATAAATACTATTTCCAGAGCTAATTACTTGATGTATACAGATGCAAAAGTGCAAGGTCGTGGACTTGAAATTAAACCTACTTTATTTGCTTTCTTTATGAAGAGGTTATCGATAGATGGATATTATAATCCATTTACAGGAGAGGGGCAGGTAGTAAAAGATATTCCGGGGTTTATGTTGCCATTTGTAGTGAGTCATGAGATGGCTCACCAGGCAGGTATTGCTGCGGAAGGGGATGCGAACCTTATGGCCTATGCATTGGGTGAGTTGAGTCATAATGTGTCGTTTAATTATTCTGCCGATTTGAATATCTGGATGTATGTGAATGCGCGTTTGTTCAGGCGGGATTCTATGACGGCAAAGAAGTGGGAAGCACAATTAAATAAACTGACGCAAGCGCATATCGATACCTTAGATGAGATACGGAAGCTAAGTGATAATGATGCTAGTAAGATAAGTGGAGAAATGTATGATAGCTACCTTAAAATGCAGCAGCAGAAAGATGGTATTCGTAGCTATGGCAGTGTTACTGTAAACGCCTGGTTGCTGGAAAAGAAATGGCAAAGGGAAGGGCCGAAGGGCATAAAACTAAAAATGCCATAGAGTGAAAATCTATGGCATTTTTAAATGGAATATAACTTCTTGTTTAATTGTATTATCCTTTATATTCACCCCATACATCACGCAGTGTATCTGCAATTTCACCAAGTGTACAAAGGTTTTCAACTGCATCAATGACGAATGGCATCAGGTTGTTTTTAGTGCCTGCAGTTGTTTTAATTGCTTCCAGACAAGCCTTTGCTTTTTCATTGTCTCTTTCTGCACGTAGCTTATTGAGTTTGTCTGTTTGCACCTGACGAATAGAGTCGTCAATTTTCAATAGTGGTGTATCATTGTTCTCTTTTGCAGTGAATTTATTAACACCAACTATCACCTTGCTCTTGTCTTCAATAGCTTTGTTATAGGCGTAAGCAGAACGAGCGATCTCATCTTGCATGAAGTGATGTTCAATCGCTTTTACAGCACCACCCATTCCGTCTATTTTTTCAATCAGCTTCCATGCTGCAGTTTCTATTTCGTTAGTCAAAGACTCCACATAATAAGAGCCTGCGAGTGGGTCTACTGTGTCTGTTGCACCACTTTCATAAGCGAGTATCTGTTGTGTACGTAATGCAATAGATGCTGCTTCTTCAGTTGGTAAAGACAGTGCTTCATCATAACCATTAGTGTGCAGCGATTGTGTGCCACCTAACACTGCAGAAAGCCCTTGTAAAGCAACGCGTACGATGTTGTTTTTAGGTTGTTGTGCAGTTAGCGTGCTGCCACCTGTCTGTGTATGGAAACGTAGCATTTGTGCACGAGGGTCTGTTGCCCCGAGGTCCTTAGTGATATTAGCCCACATGCGTCTTGCTGCTCTGAACTTAGCTACTTCTTCAAAGATATTGTTGTGTGCATTGAAGAAGAAGGAAAGACGCTGTGCAAATACATTAATATCCAATCCTTTCTCTATAGCTGCTTGCAGATATGCCTTTCCGTTTGCCAGTGTAAATGCCAACTCTTGCACTGCATTAGCGCCTGCTTCACGAATATGGTAACCGGAAATTGATATAGTATTCCACTTAGGTACCTCTTTACTGCAATACTCGAAAATATCAGTAATGATACGCATTGATGGGGTTGGCGGGTAAATGTAAGTGCCACGTGCTGCGTATTCTTTTAAAATGTCATTCTGAATGGTGCCTGAAATTTTCTTTATATCAGCTCCCTGTTTTTTAGCTAATGCAATGTATAATGCCAGCAATATAAAACCGGTAGAGTTAATGGTCATTGAGGTTGAGATGTCTGCAAGTTTTATATCCTTGAACAGAATTTCCATGTCTCTCAAAGAATCGATAGCTACACCTACTTTTCCTACTTCTCCTTCCGACATAGCGTGATCAGAGTCATAGCCGATTTGAGTAGGAAGGTCAAAGGCAACAGAAAGACCACTTACACCCTGACCAAGCAGGAAGTGGTATCTCTTATTAGATTCTTCTGCAGTACTAAACCCTGCATACTGGCGCATGGTCCATAGTCTGTCTCTGTACATGGCAGCATGTACGCCTCTTGTGAAAGGAAATACGCCCGGCATTTCATCCATCTTTACAGGTTCGCAGTAAAGTTGTTTTATTTCAATGCCGCTATCAATCTTAATGACTTTGTCTTCCATTATCTATATGTTCCTTTTGAATGCTAAAATTATTGGGGTTGGTGTAGAGATCAATAAGATCCGTATGCCATTACTTTCTTCACTTCATCATTGATTACGGTCAGTGCCACGTCTGTTGGTGTTTGAGATTCTGCTTGCAATACATAATCCATTATGAGCTTGTGCAATTCCTTTGCAGGTGCATTTGGATCTAGTTTGGTAGCCACCTGATTAGCCATGCTAATCTCTTGCTCTTTTACATTTTTTACAGTTTCCCACACATTTTTAGACACATAAATCTGTTGTGACATGTTGTGTTCAAACTCTGCCAAGATACTGAATGTAATAGCGGTTCTTAATTCCATTACCGTCATTGAAGAATCGTAAATACGTGGCAATAATTGACGTGGGCTAATACGCTCTACGAATAATACCATACGCTCGTAAGCCTGCAGGCGAAGACCCAATGTGATGTTCTGCGCATCTTGAAACAGCGATAATTGTTTACGTTGCGTTTGGGAAACCAAGAACCGGTTTACAATAAGAGAAGTTGATATAAGCACTATAAATGCCGGAATAGTATATTTAAGTATGTCGAGAAGTACTGCCGATGTATCCATATACTGCAAAAATAAACTGTTTAGCGGGTTTACAATATTTTTTACCCAATTAGTATAAAATGTTATTCTTATTCAACCGGTTGTGGCTTATTGCATAATTAATGTCAATATGTTTTGTGCGTGATTTTTATTTCAAGTAGTATCAGATATACAAAGAAATCTGGCATATTTCATTTTTGTTTTTCAATTCTTGTTTGTTGTGTGTTATAAGAGAGAAGGACTTTTTATAACTACCAATACCTTTACCATGTAATATTCGCATCTATGAACTTGATGAGGTCATTTGCCATTATTTGGTGGTCTTTACGTTTTGGGTGGCCGGCAGATTGTTTATAGGCAAAGAAATAGGTTAATATTTTAGGATCGTTCAATTCGTCTGTTGCCTGTTGCACATAGCCGGGCCATGGAGAGCCTGATTTTGTAGCATCCATACTGCCCAGTGTACAAATGATGGCTGCGGTTGGGTGCTTGCTGCGTAAAGTTTGAATGAACTTTTTATATGAATTGACTATGTATGCAGAGTCTGGAGGGGTTGTGCCAAAGCGTGCTTTAAACTGTGCATGGTCGTGTTTATTTACTAGCCATGAATCATTTTGCATAAGGTCAACGACTACTACATTAGTATTATCATTACTAAAGTCCCATTTGCTGGTTGAGTCATTTGGGTCCAGTCGGTCATAAAGCTCAGGCATTATAACCGGAAACCAACTGAGCATTAATCCTATACCGCTTTTTGAAACATTGAAATATGCTGCATCATAGTGTCTGGCCGTGAGTGCTGCGTAGGTGTAGTAATTGTTGAAATATTGTGTTGCTCTGGAGTCTCCTGCAGTGTCATCGACACTATACCCGGCTGTTATTGAGTTGCCATAGAATTGTATTTTTCTTTCAGCTCTTTTGGGTGTTTTGAGTGCCCTTCCATTTGTCTCAAAGCCATAGAACCATGTTTTTCCTGCTGTTTCTTCTGTGAGCTTAAACAGTTGCACTTTATGCTTGCCGTTTTTCAGGTTTTGTGCGATGTTATAAATTTTAATGGTAGTGTCGGGTTTTATTGTTTCAATTACAGAGTCATCTATAATGCTGTAATAATAGTTTTCACCTTTCTCATCTTTTAATACCACCGACACTTTCGTACCCTCAAAACTCATACTCATATTAGAGCCCGGCCAGTACATTATTGCAGAGGAATCATTAATCTTTATTCTGCCATTGAACTGCAAAGAATT
>CANGMZ010000154.1 GCA_947454715.1 Chitinophagaceae bacterium | reverse complement strand
CCATATTTTATCATCATAGACACACAAAAAAAGTGCAGCAATTTTGCTGCACTTTGTAATGATATAATGGGTAAGTACTAAGATGCTTGTTTCAATTCGCCATAACCGCCTATTTGTGGGGTATCGGCTGGTAGTCCCTCTGCGCCTGCAGTTGGCATTACAATCTCCACATCGGTAATATCCTTCAACTGTGGCAATTGCTTAGGCGAGTTGATGCCAAGGTAGTCCATGAAATTTTTAGAAGTATTATAGATCAGTGGTTTGCCTACCATATCCTCATTGCGACCTGATATAACGATGAGTTCTTTTTCCAGTAATTTTTGTATGCTGTAATCGGCACTTACACCGCGTATATATTCAATTTCGCTCTTGGTAATTGGTTGTTTGTACGCAATTATAGACAATGTTTCCATTGCTGCAGCAGAAAGCTTTTTGATATGCTTTTCACCGTTGAGTTTAAGTACGGTTTTATGAAATTGCTTCTTGGTAAGGAACTGGTAACCACCGCCAACTTCCATAAGATGGAATGGGTAATATTCAGCCTCATATTTTTCCATAATAGCTGATATGCAGGTAGATACGCGCTCTGCCTCTATCTGAGTTTCCAGCGCCTGACCTATCATTTCAGTTATTTCTATCTGCGTCAACGCCTTATCACTTGCGAAAATAAGCGCTTCTACATGTGGCATTAATTGTTCGATATCCATTCTAACTACATTTACTTTCTATCCCGAAATTAATACTCTCCCCCGTCAGTCACCCTGAAAGTAATGCACAATTGTGAATAACTTGGTTTGTTTTTATCATCAACCAGACGGGTATTACCTTGCGATATGTATTTTATTTATGTCTGTTATATTCTTATGTAAAATTATACTAATGAATTTATATAAGACAGTATTTAATATAATGTTAACCCTTCTCTAACAATGTAGTTATATTATAAGTGTCTTTTTGTATAACCAAATACTTTGCGAAGCAAATCGTGGCAAAAAGAGACGTTGACATATTGGTGTTATCAGATATACACCTAGGCACCTACGGATGCCATGCGAAGGAACTACTTCAATACTTAAAAACTATAAAGCCCAAAGCAGTAGTGCTCAATGGAGATATTATAGATGTCTGGCAGTTCAGCAAAAGATACTGGCCAGCTACACACATGATGGTGGTAAAACACCTCATTGGTCTTATAGCCAAAGAAGTTCCTGTTTATTACATTCCGGGTAATCATGATGAGATGCTGCGCCGTTTTAAAGGGTTTCACTTAGGCTCGCTCAAAATCACAAACAAATTATCATTGAAGGTCAACAATTCACGAGTGTGGATATTTCATGGTGATGTATTTGATGTGGTGATGCAGCACAGTCGTTGGTTGGCAAAGCTCGGTGCAGTAGGTTACGATACCCTGATTCTGATCAACAGAATGATCAATTGGGTATCTCAGAAGATGGGTAGAGGTAAAATATCGCTTTCTAAAAAAGTGAAAAACAGCGTTAAAGGTGCAGTGAAGTTTATTAATAAGTTCGAAGACACCGTTTGTGATATTGCTGCAGAAAATAAATATGACTATGTAATATGTGGTCATATTCATCATCCTGAGATCAAAAATGTGGTTACACCGCATGGCGAGGTTGTTTACATGAATTCAGGAGACTGGATAGAAAATCTCACAGCTCTTGAATATAGTAATGATGCATGGAGTATTTATAGCTATGCTCAAGACCCTGTGGCACAAGCAGTAGACATAGACAAAAAGAAACAAACAAAAGAATCTGCCAAAGCAATGATGGCCAGCCTCATGATGGAACTGAACATTAATGGTCAGTCTACAGGTAACAAAGAAGGCTTGGAAGCCGCATAAGGTTATAATAATAAATATTACTTTCACATTGTGAAGATTCTATTTGCAATTCAAGGCACAGGTAATGGCCACCTCAGCAGAGCCAGAGATGTTTATCCTATATTAGCACAATATGGCGATGTGGATGTGTTGATCAGCGGTATTCAAGCTGATGTTGATTTCCCTTACCCCATAAAATATAAGTACTACGGACTCAGCTTCATATTTGGCAAAAGCGGAGGAATTGACCTCGGAGAGACAGCTAAAAAACTGCGTTTAGGTCAGTTAATGAAAGATATTCGTCATTTCCCGGCAGAGGAATACGATATCGTTATCAATGATTTTGAACCAATTTCTGCATGGGCATGCAAACGTAAAAATTTGCCATGTATTTCACTAAGCCACCAATGTGCCGTAATGCACCCCAATGCACCCCGCCCGGAAGAAGATGACTTGATAGGCAGGAAGATACTCACCAATTACGTTCCTGTTACTGCTGCTTATGGCTTTCATTTCAAAGCATTTGGTGAAAATATATTTACTCCGGTAATAAGAAAAGAAATACGCGAGCTGACACCTACCAATGCAGGTCACTATACGGTATACCTGCCGGCTTATGATGATGCTACATTGGTAAAACACCTCTCTCAATTTCCTGATGCAACTTGGGAAGTATTTTCCAAGCACAATAAAGAGCCATTGGCTATTGGAAATGTGCGATTAATGAAAATAGATAATACCGCATTTGTGAAAAGTATGGCATCGAGTGCCGGTGTATTGTGCGGTGGTGGTTTTGAAGGGCCGGCAGAGGCTATGTACTTAGGTAAAAAAGTACTGGTAATACCTATGGTGGGGCAATATGAGCAACAATGTAATGCTGCCGGAGCTCAGGTGATGGGGGCAACAGTAATAAAAATGCTCAATGAGAAAAACTACCCGGTAATAAGGGAATGGCTTGACAATGGCCAACCTATAGTCGTAGATTACCCCGATATGACTGCTGATATTATAGCAAAGCTCATGCGTGAACATGGTAAAAAGTAGACATTTTACCTTTGTGGCTCGGTTTTGTTACCCAATGTCAATAGTCGTATTTACATTTTACATTTCTCTTTACAGCTTTAGGGCTTAACTTTGTTTCATAAAAAACTAAAACTATTATATCATGTCTCACACGCTGCCTGCATTAGGATATGCATTCGACGCATTAGAGCCGCATATTGACGCTCAGACAATGCAAATACACCACGATAAGCACCACCAAGCTTATGTTGACAATTTGAACAAGGCTTTGGCCGGTACTGATGGTGAAAACAAATCGCTTGAAGAATTGATGGCGAATATCTCTGCTTATCCTGCTGCAGTTCGCAACAACGGTGGTGGTCACTACAATCACTCTCTTTTCTGGGAAGTATTGGGTAACAATGGTAGCCAGCCTACAGGCGACCTTGCAAAAGCAATCGATGAAACTTTTGGATCATTAGATGCATTGAAAGAAAAAATGAGCACAGCTGGTGCTACCCGTTTTGGTAGTGGTTGGGCTTGGCTTTTAGTAAATGCTGCCGGCAAATTGGAAGTATCTTCTACACCTAATCAGGATAATCCTTTGATGGATGTGGCTGAAGTAAAGGGTACACCAATCTTAGGTTTGGATGTATGGGAGCACGCTTATTACCTGAAATATCAGAATAAGCGCCCTGATTATCTGAAAGCAATTTTCAATGTAATCAATTGGGATGCAGTAGCAGCACGCTACAAAGCAGCTTTATAATTTACTGAATATTTTCAAAGCCCCTGTTTCAACATCGAAACAGGGGCTTTGTTGTGTTTTGAAGCTATGTATTTATTCTGGCCTCAGTGTCTCGCTTGCTATAACTCATTACCTGCAAGTGATTATATCTAAAACAATACTCGAGCATCTGCGATCCCATTTTTTTAAAAGCCGGAACACAAAACGAGCAGATATTTATTATTTTTATCGAACACATTAAAGGGGGCTGATACAATGAATGTTGAAGAAATATTGAGCACATTAAAAGAACTGGGTCAGGAATCTTATAAAAAGGTGTTGCTGAAGCACGACATCAAGGAACCACTTTATGGTGTAAAAATTGAAGAACTGCAAAAGATAAGAAAGCAGATAAAGAACGGACATGAGTTGGCACTACAATTATATGATACCGGCATTTATGATGCTATGTACCTGGCTGGGCTGATGGTGTCACCGGAGCTAATGACCACCAATCAGTTACAAAGCTGGGCTGAGCGTGCTAATGCACCCGTGCTTAGAGAATATACAGTAGCGTGGGTAGCCGCAGAAGGCAAACATGGCATGACAAAAGCTGCGGAATGGATAAAGAGCCGGGAAGAAGGAATTGCCAGCACAGGGTGGGCTACACTCGCCAATATAGTTGCTATAACGGCAGATAAAGACCTCGATATACCAATGTTAAAGAACTTGCTCACCTATGTGGCGCAGAACATAAACAGCAGCCGTAACAGGGTAAAGCAAGCCATGAATGGTTATGTAATAGCAGTAGGTATTTATGTAAAAGAACTAAATGAACTCGCAAAGCAAACCGGGCAGACTATTGGTAAAGTGGTAGTAGATAAAGGAGATACAGCCTGCAAAGTACCGTTCTCTGTAGAGTATATAGAGAAGGCAGAGGGTAAGGGGGCAATAGGTAAAAAGAAAAAATCGGCAAGGTGTTTATAAGATCCAAATAGCTATTCAGGATAATAGTTTCAATTATGCTGAATGAACTGCACTCAAGCATCATTTGAAACAAGTAACCTGTTTATGTACATAATCAGCAACCCGGCTTTTTTGTCTGGTAACTAACGCATGAAGAAGAGAATGTCATCGGTGTCATTATTTGAAGCAGACTGGCATTAGGGTGCTGTTTCAGTCGCTCTATGAATGGATATACCTCTACTCTTATTTCCCCTTTATCTATGTCTTGCAGATATTTTTGAGCACTTGCCGCATCCAGAGATTTGCCATTGACAAATAGCATATCTTGTTTGCGCTCTACCACAAAGCCTTTTACCTCATCAATAAGATGGGCTGCACTCAGGCGTTTTATAAGTATGTTTTCCGGTTGGTTATTTATTTGTGTAGACTGTTGCGTTGTTACTTTTGCCAAAGGCACTGCATCTGGCTTATTACAAGCAACAAGACCCGAAACGGTCACTGCAATAAGTGCAGTAGCGGCAATACTATTCCTGAATTCCTTTTTCATAACAACGCTACTTTAAGTGAATAATCTATTACGAAATTAATTATTTTATGCTGATAATATTTAATTAGTTTGAGCCTGGATTGTTAATATAGATGTAATGTTTTACCTGCAAAAAAATCTCGCTCAACCATCAAAAAAATATCCACAAAAAATATTTCCCCCAAACTCGCTCCCACAAAGCAATACGACAAAGTACACCCTTACTTTTGTTGATATCTTTATTTTTCAGACTACAGCATGCGTGTTAATTTACAGCGGTTTTGGAGGTAAAACCAACAGGTGATGGAGAGCATAACCCTGATTGGAAATTTACCGATAGTAGAAATACTACCGGTAGAAAGTGGTAGAAAGTGGTAGTTTTAGGTAATTTTTATAAAACGCCGAAACCCTTTACTGTAAATAGGTTCAGCCCAAATATGTAAATAAAACTACCGAAAATCAGAAAAATCACCACTGGTATAATTGGGTGTTTCTTCTTCTGAAATAGAGAAAAAAAGTGCCTGTTTAGATCAATGAATGCAATAAAGCCAACAACAGATTATAGCCTGAATAATAGCGTATTGATAAATGAAAAATTATAATAAATTTGGTTGCGCAATAAGCCAAAGTGTGACTAAACAAACTAAACACAAATAATATGAAACGAGTAACAGGAGTAGGTGGTATTTTCTTCAAATGTCAGGACCCGGAGAAAGTTAAAGAATGGTATAAAACCCATCTCGGTTTAGACATTAGTCCTTATGGCGCAAAGGTGGAACTGGAGATGCCAGACGATACAGAGCACCCATATACACTATGGACTCCTTTTTCGGCGACTACCAAATATTTTGAGCCATCAACAAAAGACTTCATGATTAACTACCGTGTCGAAAACATGGAAGCACTCGTAGCCGAATTGAAGAAAGAAGGCGTAACAATATTAGATGAAATTGCTACTTACGATGAGTATGGAAAATTCGTTCATATACTCGATATAGAAGGCAATAAAATAGAATTATGGGAGCCTAAAGGCAAATAGCATTCTGCTCTAATATCGCACTAGAAGAACGAATGAGTCAGAGTGAAAGCTATGTCGCTCTGATTCTTTTGTTCTTCTTTTGTAAAAGCAACTAAAACATATCATTATGGAACCTAATGAACTTAAAAGCGAGATAGTCAATTCAGCAAGAGAGAAAGAAGAAACAAAAGAATTTAAGATTCAGAACATGTCGGGCTGGAGCTCATTTTTTTTTGTTTTCGCGGCGCCTTTGTCCTTCTTGTTTGTACTTGAAATTGCCGTGGGACTGGGTGGCGGTGTGTTTTCGTTTATTATTGGTATAGTAGCGATTGTGGCACTTATGATCTTTCTTTTCCGCTATCTGCAGCAAAAGATCCTTGTAACTACCAAACACGATACCATTCAAGTTAATTATCTCCATACTCCTTTTTTTGAATCAAGGGCTGATATGGATATATCCATCAATGATATTGCTTCTTATAAGTTTGATAGTTTTAACGGTGTTCGCTTCATCTTATATCTCAAAGATGGTAGGCGTTTTAGAGTTGCTATGGGGAGTATTGGAAATACAGCAGTTGCGGAACAGATGGCGCAACACATCATTGCTATGATTACAGCAAAACAAGAATCTTCGGTTGATAAAGGAGCAGCACCTATGCGTCGTAAAACTTATGCTGAGGGTACTACAGGGTTGGTATTAGCCATAGTGGTCATTGTTTTAATGATAGTAATGGCTGTTGCGATAATTTTCTTCCCACAGAATCATAACAGTGGAGATACAGTTCGTGGTATAGGTGTTATGGCTACTTGCCTGGCTTTTGTGCTACATGTCTTTAATCTTCGCCGAAAAGCTAAAAAGGAACAAGAAGAAAACACAAATGCAGATAGCTAGTGAGAAAATGGGAAATACCCTGTAACGAGTGTTTATTAATTAAAAAGTTATTTCGGGATGACTGGACAACTTTCGAACCGTTTTATCAAAGATCTGCTTTCTTTGAATGCACTTTTGGGGATGATTGGGGAAGTGTAGGGAACAACTGGTGCGAACAGGCAAATACTTGTCGACACTTGGCTGGACAACTTTCGAACTCAAAGGACCAATAATTTAATATATTTATGCCATGCAAATTGATGGGCGACTTAATTTTATTTCTTTTTTTTTGTTAACGGTATT
>CANGMZ010000153.1 GCA_947454715.1 Chitinophagaceae bacterium | reverse complement strand
GCACCTCCAGAAAAAAGCCATTGCTACAACCAATATCCAATGCTTTATCCTTACCCCAATTACCAATGTATGGCAACAGCGGTTTCCAATAATCGTTCTTTATATACTCCGCCTGCTCTCCAAAAGTCACGAGACTATCTTCATAGAGCGACTGTAAAGAGGCATCATCAAGTATACTTCTAGAAAAAATCAATCCTGTTTGTTGGCATTTCACCATCTCGTAGTGAAAATGCTCTGTAGTTCTGCGTGCAGAAAACACCTGAGCATTGATATCCTCGTCTCTGAAATTCTTCTGATAAATGACTGGGTGAGTAGCTGCATCAGTACTCTTACAGAACAGACACTCCTTGGTTATATATTTAAGATTATCGGTTACACTCATTTAATTATGTGATTATCTTTTTTGAAATTTTCTATTTCTTCCGGTGTGTTGATTTCCTTTCCTCTAAAAATCACTGACCTTCTGATAAACTTAGGACGCGCCTTGGTCTCTTCAAATATTTTAGACAGATACTCTCCCAGAATGGACACAGCCAATAACTGTATGCCACCAAAAAACAACACCAACACAATAACAGTAGTGATACCATGTGGCACATTAGGATACATTATCTTGGCTATTACCTGCGCTACCATAGCAAGGAATGACAACCCTGTGAGGAAGAAACCCAGGTAACTCAACATCTCTAACGGCACAAAGCTGAAAGAGAAAATAGCTTTCTTTGCCCAACCTATATTACGACGTAGATTATTGGTGCTTACCCCGAACATACGTTCTGGTCTTACATAATCAACCCCAACCTGTTTAAACCCTACCCAAGCTCTTAATCCACGCAGGAACACTTCAGCTTCAGGGAGTGCGATTAACTCTTTCACCACCTTCTTATCAATCATAGAGAAGTCGCCGGCATCTACAGGCACTTTGATGTAAGATAGCTTACTGAAAACACGGTAAAAGCCTTTATAAACCAGATTCATAAAAAAGGACATTTCCCTTTTTACGCGCTTACCATATACTACCTCACTGCCTTCCATCCATTTTGCATAAAACAAAGGAATAATTTCCGGAGGGTCTTGTAGATCACCATCCATCAGCACAACAGCATCACCCGAAGATACCTGCATACCACTAAGGAATGCAGATTGCGATCCGAAATTGCGTGAATGATTAATGCCAATTACATTATGATCTTTAGCCGCAATCTCAGCTATTATTTGTTCTGAATTATCGGGAGAGCAATCATTCACAAATATGATTTCATACCTCACCTTAATCTCATTGAACATTTTGACTAACCGCTCATACATAACAGGTATAGCGCGATCATCTTTATAGCAAGCTATAATTGCAGAGATTTTTGCATTGAGTTTTTTATTCTGGAATGCAGGCATTATCGTGTTCACATAATCAACATCTGCATGCCATTTATACATTTCCTGCAAGCCTTCTTTCAACGGTGTTTTTGCTACCCAACCTAGTTCAGTTGACGTATTATCGGGATTGCCATACCAGTCTTTGAGATCCCAGTTGCGGTTGGGCATGTTACCCCACACCGGCTCGGCAGGTATATTAAATTCAGTTTTTACAATTCCTACAAGTTGTTCCAGAGTAGTTTTAGTACCCGTACATATATTATATGACTTACCAGCTACTTCCGGGCGCATATTCAGTGCTGCATCTACAAACGCCTCAACAGCATCAGTGATATAGACAAAGTCTCTGCTGATTTCCCGCTCCACCAACACCGGGTATTCACCTGTTCTGGCTTTCTCTATCAGCTTTGGCATCAGGCGGTCGGGCTCTTCCCATGCGCCATATATGGAATACAATCTCAAATTGACAGCTGGTACACGCTTGTATTGCGCATAGTACTGTATCATGTATGCCGATGACACCTTAGACACTGCATAGTGGCTATTGGGTTCCAATGTATCTCCCTCTTCCGGCCCGGCTGAATTCGTGCCGTATTCCGAACTGCTACCTGCATGTATGTATGCACTGATGTCCGTACAGTTTTCAAGTATGTTTACGGTTCCGCTTACATTAGTTTCATAAATCAGCTTTACATTATTCTGCTTGCTGTATGCACCATAAGCGGCTAAGTTGAATATCGTTTTAGGTTTGTATTGGTCAAATATGTTTTTGACAGAAGCCGATGATGTAATATCACAATGCACAATCTTCTCATTGCTTACATTCAATAGCTTTAATCGCCATGCACCATTGGCATCATGGGTAATGGTGTAACAATCTTCCCTCACCGAAAAGATGTCTTTTACAATATTAGCTCCGATAAAGCCGCTTGCCCCGAATACGAATATCGGACCGTCAAGTTTTTTAATCTTTTCCTGAAGCTGTAGATAATGGATCATTAAGTTTTAGAAGTAAGTATTTATTGTACGTAAAATATTTGGTTCATCTATTCCGCTCATCTGCTGGTGATAACTCTGGTTACCATATAACCCGCCGGGATACCCTTCAGCCCTCAAACTTATAAAACTATTTACATTTATTGAATTTTCTGCTATTAACAATGCTATTGCACTGCCAAGACCACCAATACTTACATGCTCCTCTATACTCAATACATTCCCTGAACCCGCAATACTGGCCTTAATATCTGCCGGCATTTGTGTAAAAGGCATTCTATTTACCAAAAACAGGTCAATATTATTTTTATGTTCACTGCTAGCAATTGCAGCAATAACATTGTTAGCAACCGGACTCTGCGCTACTACAGTTAAATGCGCTGCTCCACTCACCTTACTACCGGCGCCATATTCTGTAAGTGATAGCGACTCCGGCATCTGCTTACCTAATCCCAACCTCAGATATGCAGGTGAACGTCTTGCCAACATCTCATCCATACAATCTTTCAGATCTGTAGTAAACGCAGGTACGTAACAGCGCATATTGGGTAAGCAACTCAAAGTACCTATATCTTCGATAGCATGATGCGATGCCCCCATGATACCATATCCATACCCGCCACCATTACCTACCACATACACAGGTAAGTTATGAAAACAAGCATCATTTCTTATCTGCTCCAGACAACGATACACCACAAAGGGAGCTATACTGTAACAAATAACCCTATATCCCTGAGCAGCCATTCCTGCCGCTATACTGATCATACCCTGCTCTGCTACACCCGCATTAATAAACCTATTGCCCATTTTGGCGGCAAGTGGCTCTAATGCTGCGTAACCAAGATCACCTGTAATAAATACAATATCATCTTGTTGCTCAACAATCTCAGCTAAATATGTAGAAAAGAAATTCCTCATTGAATAATTGCAATATTACTAACCATTATATTTTCTGTCTATTTCTGCCAATGCCTCCTTATATTGTTCCTCATTCATTGGCAGGTAATGCCATTCCAACCGGTCCTCCATATAAGTTACCCCTTTCCCTTTAACAGTATTGGCAATAATCATTTTAGGCTTACCGTTTTTATTGGCAACCAATTGGTCCTTCAGCGCAATCATTGCTGCTACATCATGACCATCTATTTCTACCACCTCAAAACCTATCGCCGACCATATATGAATTGCAGCCGTATCGCCAAGCACATCTGCTGTATTCCCGAAACCTTGCAACCCATTCTTATCAACAAATACAATAAGGTTATCTAACTTATTAGCAACGGCAAAATGCCCTGCCTCCCAAGTTGAACCTTCATTTGTCTCTCCATCGCTCATCAACACGTAAGAGATAGCAGCATCATTTTTAAGTTTTTTTGCCTTTGCCACGCCCGTAGCTATGGGCATACCGTGCCCCAATGAACCTGTAGCAAATGGTATTGCTGCATATTTAAGTGCAGCAGGGTGCGCCGGCAATGTAGTGCCATTCTTATAGAAAGTGGTCATAGCCTCATCAGGTATCTCGCCCAACTCATTGAGTATAGCGTATAGTGCCGATGCCGCATGTCCTTTGGATAATATAAAGTGATCTGTAACTCCTTTGGCAGTAAGAATGGCTATCATAATATCAATGCAACTCAGCGAACAACCTATATGCCCGGAATGAGCAGTATAGTGCAATCCGAGTATCTTATTACGTAACCTTCCTTGTAATTTCTTATGATCCATACCAGTTTCAAACGTCTGTGCTGCAAATTATATTACAAGATACTTCTTTTGCATAAAATAAACGGAGAAACGGGAAATATGGCAACATCTCCGTCTGAAATTTAGTTACGAAGAACCATTTCTGCCTATACATTTTAGATTATGCTAATGATTAAAGAGATTTCCAACAATTATCATAGAGGAAACAAAATACTGAATAAATATCCTTACCCCTTACAACGACCGTTGCAGCTGTGCTGTCAACCTTGTCTCTTCAATATCCAGTTCATTCTGCAACTTCTTGAGCACCTCACTGCTGGCAGTATCTTCTTTGTGCATCTGCACCAGTAATGCCCGTTCAAAATCAAGCAATGCTTTCTGCGCCTTGGCATACTGCATATACAAATTGGTAACTGTCTCCATAGGTGCTCTGCCCGCTTCATTCAGGTTAACACCACCCGCCAACTTTATTCGTGCTTCATATTTATTACGCAATCGCCTGATTACCTTTTCATCATTCTCTTCCCTGTCCAGATGTTCATTGATAAACGAAACTGCCTGTTGCGCTACCACTTTACGTACATTTTTCTCTTCCTCTTTCTGCCGTTTATCATCGGGCGATATTTTCAACATCCTGATCAGATATGGTAAAGACAAACCCTGAACCACCAGTGTAAAGAATATCACACAAAATGTAATAAACAAGATCATATTGCGCTGAGGAAATTCAGCGCCACTACCCAATGTTAACGGGATAGCCAATGCAGCTGCCAAAGACACCACACCTCTCATCCCTGTCCAGGAAATTACGGTTACATATCGCCAATCAATTTTCCGGGTATCTCTCAATCCTTTTTTACTCAACCATACCGGTATATATGCCCCGGGGAACACCCATAATATGCGCACTACTACCGCTACCAATGTAATGAGCGCACCATATCCCAATGCCTCAATCAATGATCTTTTCTCAATATTGGCAATGATAACGGGTAACTGCATACCTATTAATATGAACACAAAACCGTTCAACAAAAACTCAATAGTATTCCAAAACGAAGTGGTGTGCAATCTGGTCTGATAGGAAAATGCCTCCGGCGACTGAAACGAAACAAACAAACCTGCGGCCACTACCGCCAGCACTCCCGACAAATGAAAATGCTCCGCCAGTAAATAGGCCACATAAGGTGTAAGCAATGTCAAAACAACTTCAAGGGTTACATTTGCCTTTATTCTTCGCTGCGCCCAAAGCAACAACCAACCAATAGCTAAACCGATGGCTAAACCACCCAATGCCACATAAACAAACTGAAAGCTGGCCTTCCAGAACAGAAATCCACCGGTCACCATGCTGGCAATAGCATATCGGTATGCCACCAGAGCAGAGGCATCATTGAGCAAACTCTCCCCTTCCAGTATGGTTACTACACGTTTATTCAGATTAAGTCCCTTGGTAATAGAAGTAGCCGCCATAGCATCGGGCGGAGAGATAACTGCACCCAATATAAAACCCAATTGCCACGTAAACCCCGGAATAAAAAAATGCGCAACAGCTGCAATAGCAATTGTAGAAAAGAAAACCAAACCTGTAGATAACGATATCACCGCTGCTTTCTCCGCCTTCATATCATGCCACGATAACTTGTATGATGCAGCAAAAAGTAGTGGCGGCAAGAAAATAAGGAATACAGTATCGGGCTGCAGCACAACATCGGGCAACTGTGGCGTAAACCCAATGACCAACCCTGCCACCACAAGCATAATAGATTGAGGAATCTTCAGCCTTTCTACTATAGCAGAAAAGACTACAAGCACCACAAGTAAAAATATGATGATTTCAATAGTAGGCATATTGCTAAAGATAGCAACAACACTCCGCTAAAACAAAGACAATTGCTGATTTTTAACTCTTCTGAAATCAGATGTATTCCACTCCATCCGCTCCTCATTCAGTTTATATTTAGCACAATACAATTTGAATTGCGTTTTAATCAGCTCTGCAAATTTCCCATCTCCAACTATTCTGTTTCCAAAACGACTATCATTGACATTCCCTCCATGACATTCACATATCTGATGCCATACCTTCGCTGCCCTGTCCGGGAATGCCTTCTCCAACCAATCTTTGAAAATATTACCAATTGCGCCATTAAGCCGCACCACTGTATAGCCTGCCCACTTAGCTCCCGCCTCGCTGGCGGCTTTCAGCACATCATGTATATGCATGTCATTCAGCCCAGGTATTAATGGGGCATTCATTATTCCGGTTGGTATGCCTTCCTTAGCCAGGGTCTCTACTACTTTAAGCCTGCTCTTATAAGAGGCAGTTCGCGGCTCCATTACCCGTCGCAAATCTTCATCGAGCGAAGTAATAGAAGAAAACACCCTTACCAAATTCATCTTCGACAGTTCTTTGATAATATCCATATCACGCAGCACCAATGCATTCTTACTCAATATCCCCACCGGATTCCGGTACTCTAAACATACCTCCAGCAACTGCCGGGTAATCCGCATTTGTCGCTCTATGGGCTGGTAGCAATCCGTATTGCCAGACAAAGAAATTGTAGCCGGCACCCAGTTTTTATTATCAAAGAACTTACGTAGCAATGCCGGCGCATTCTTCTTCACCACTATGCGACTTTCAAAATCAAGACCCGCACTATACCCCCAATACTCATGTGAATTGCGGGCATAACAATATATACAACCATGCTCACACCCCTGATACGGATTAGCAGAATAAAGCATACCCACATCAGGACTCGTCACCTTATTGACCAATGTCTTGCTTTCATCAAATATGTATTGAGTATGTCGCTTTTCATGCTCCCAATCATCAATACCCTCTACATGCTCCTGCACATACTCCCCCTTCAGAAATTTATTCTTCGGATTATACTGCGCCCCGCGTCCTTTATCAAACCGATCATTTGCTACCTGATTCACCATATCTGTTGCATGTTTATTATTAAAACTTAAAGCCTCGGTTTTCTTTAAAAATCATCTTCTTCCAGCATAAACTTATTCACAATATCCCCACCACTACCGGGTGTCATATCCTTTACAGAACCAAAACCTATAGCATCTTTCAGAATGCCTGTCATTAACAACTCAGAACCTTTACGTACAATATTTTTACGGTATTTATCCTTTATCTCATACATTACTTTTCTTATGGTGTCCTGCTTCATCTGGTTATCAAACAAGCCGTATTG
>CANGMZ010000152.1 GCA_947454715.1 Chitinophagaceae bacterium | reverse complement strand
GCCGGGTTTTACATCGTGTCTGTGTTTCTGTGTTTCACTGTATAGTGGCAGGTATTCAACCAATAGTGGTCGTGGTCCTACAATGCTCATGTCACCCTTAATCACGTTAATCAACTGTGGAACCTCATCGAGCGATGTCTTGCGAATAAATGCACCGATTGGGGTGAGCCGCTCAGCATCAGACAGCAGATTGCCATCTTTGTCTTTACGGTCGTTCATGGTCTTGAACTTAACAACCTTAAATATACGTTCCCGTTTGCCCGGTCTTGGTTGGAAAAAGAATGGCTTACCATCATTGGCTATTGCCAGTAATATCACCAGTACCAGAAAAAGTGGTGATAAGATAGAAAACACAATCAGTGCCACAACAAAGTCGCCTAATGGTTTCACCAGGTTGATGTATAACAGTGAAGGGAAGCTGCGTTTTATTTCGACCACGTTAATTACTTTTTATTGATGATACTGCTGATGTGATTGATGTACTTTTTTGCCAGTACTTCACGATCAAAGTTTTCCTTTGCGTATTTGTAGCCACTTTCTCCTTCTGTTTTTAACCGTTCTGGATTAGCTATATATTCACGAATGATACGGTTATATTCAGCGGTATTTTCCGGCTCTACGTAACTACCTGCGCCTGCATCTTCCACTAATTCTCTTGAAACACCGTCAATAGCCATTAGTATCGGTTTCTTGCAAGACATATAGTCAAATGTTTTGTTAGAATATACAGTTTTGAAGGTGTCTACTCTTTTCAATACAGATGCGCCCATTTCTGAAGCTAATATATACCTGAAGACTTCTGCCTTTGGAACAGAATCCAAGAAACGTACATTAGGTACTTTTCTGTCTGCTGCCATTTGTTGCAGGCGGGCTTTTTCCATTCCCTGGCCTATTAATAGGAAAAGAACGTTAGTGTCTTTAAGCGCTTCTCCTGCATCAAGTATTTGTTCCAGGTGGTTGGCAACACCATGTGCACCTACATAGGTAATCACGAACCTGCCATCCATATCATGCTCCTTACGGAATGCGTCTGCATCAAACGTACGTAATAGGTTTTCAGACAAACTAAAGTCTGATGCATTTGAAATTTGTATCAGCTTCTGCTCAGGTATGCCTTTTTTCTCCTTTAGCGTTTTATAAAATGCCGGTGTTAATACATTGATCAACTTGGCATGTTTATATATGAACCCTTCAACCCAATATGCCAGTTTTATCACCATGCCATTTGTAAGTACTCCTGTGTCAATGGCAGACTCCGGCCATAGGTCTCTTACTTCAAACACAAATGGCATTCGTCTGAGGCGAGAGATAAGATAACCACTGCCACCTACAAACAATGGTGGCGAAGTAACAATCACTACATCAAATTTTCCTTTTGCTTTAAATAAACCTGCATAGCAAGAGGAGAACATAAATGAAAAATATCCCCACAATCTGCCCGCAAACCCTTTGTTATATGCTTCAGAAACATGGCAACGCCAAATGGTAACCGGACCTTGCTGTTTCTTTACGAAATGTTTGCCTTTATATTCTTCTCTTTTTTCGTGTCCGTTAGCATGCATCATGCCTCCAAGTACAGTTACGGTATGCCCCATTTCTGTCCATACGCGTGTTAGTTCATTCCATCTTGACCCACCCGGGTCGTCCTCTTCTAGAAAATATTGGTGCAGTAGTAGTACGTTCATTCGTTGTTGTAATAATTTTATGCAGATAGTTAGCCTATCTTTATTGTAGTGTTAATCTTGTTCTGATCGCTGCTATAAATATACTCTGTAGTTTTTTCTTTGTCGCCATATTTCGAAGAGTACCATCCCTCTTGCTTTACAGCCTTTATTTCTTTACCGGCTATATCCTTTGCAGCTATTTTTACTTTCTTCTCCTTCCCCGGCAGCAGGTGCCAAAGTTGGCGCATTTGCATGGTAGTTGGCTTGTCCTCAATCTCATCTTCTATCAGCCACTCTGCTTTGCCCTTTGTTTTTATAACCTTGCGACTATGTTTAATGTTTTTCGATAGATAGGTAAATGCATTTACAGCACCATCGAAAGTATAGTATTGTTCAGTATCGGTAAGCGCTGCTTTGGTGCTTTGTGTCCAGTAATACCAGATAAATCTTCCGCCTTTCAGCATCTGGTCTTTATCATCAAGCATTACTGTATTATGAGAGGCGGTGCCACTGAAATATTTAATGGTTGCATCGTCTGTATTGTACTTGTAGCTACCGGCATCGGGGAGTATATTCTCGCCTTTGTACCAGATGTCTATATGTAGGTTGTCTGCATGTTGCGGGCGATCCTTATAACTACCGCACTTAATAAATGTCAGTGTATCCGGTTCTCTAATTATATAATAACCTCCTTTTACAAATTCATGAATCCCATCGGCCGGTTGCCATGTTTTTCTTGCATTCTCAAATATACCCAACCAATGTGCATCTTCGTTATGGTCAAGAAATTTAAGCTCTGTTCCTACTGCCAACGCTAATGCCTGCAATTGCGGACGGTAGTCTCTGTAGTCGGCATTGCTTAGTCTGAAAAATAATGCGCCGTCATTTGCACCGTAGTTTGGCAAGTGACCTGTTTCTTCTATCATGCAGGTACGCAGAAAAAGGAATGACCTTTTCGCTCTCTGATACACTACGTCGCTGAATCTTTCCTTATTAACATCGGCTATAGCAATGGCCCAGGTCAGCAACTGTGCAACTATACGATGATAGTTCATAGAGTACTGTAAGAAGGTGCCATCATCATATACCTGGTATGCTATTTCTTCTTCAAACCATGCCTTGCCTTTTTTCTTCCAGTTATCAGCACCGGGTAGTGTAGGGTAGAGTAAGCCGGCAATATATAAAGTTAGTGTTTCAGTTATAGCATGGTTATTACGAACAGCTATACGAGAAAAATTGATATTATTATATACGTGATGCACATGCCAGTATATGGCATATTGTATTTCATTAAATACGGCTTCAGTCAGGTGTTTGGAGTTGCGGTAATAATTCAGTGCGAACGTCCAGTTGAGCACTCTCAATGACATTTCCTGACTACAACGGTAGTTCGGTCCGCAGTTTACCGGGTTGTTTTTTATCCAAGATAATATATCTGCAAATACTTGTTCGCTGCAATCTTCATTAAAATGATAATCATAACGGATGATATCATAGATATAGGAGAACCTTGATTTTTCCCATACAAATTTTATATCACCTGCTTCTTTAGAATAATCAGGTATCTCTGTCCAGTGTTGCTGAGCATTATATTTATATCCCGAATCAGGATTGGTTACCCAATCATAATCTTTACCCAAATCAGCTAGAATACTATTGAAAAGTAATAGCTTCCCCTCTTTTATTTGCTGGAATCTTTCTTTGAGATCTGCGTTTTGCTGACGTGGAAAGCTGAGTGACTCTTTGTCAGAAAAGAAGAAAAGCACAGGCTGTTCTTTCCATTCTTTTAAGGTAAGGTATTGTTGATATGCCGGTGCCGCAGGGAATTTCTTCTTCAGCATACCCGACCTACGCATAACCTCATGGCTAGCTCTGAAGCCAACATATCGCCAGCCCATATTACCCACAAGGTTCATTACCTTACTTATCTTTCCTGTTATGCTCATACCCTAAAATCTTACAATAAATTCGCTGCCTTTGTTCAATTCACTTTTCACATCAATACTTCCCCCCAATGATTCTACTTGTGTCTTGGTAATGAACAAACCTACCCCCTTACTGTCATAACCTCTATGAAATACCTGATTAAGTTTAAATATTTTATGCTGGTACTTATTCATGTCTATACCTAATCCATTATCTTTTACTGACAGGTAAATTTTATTGTCCAAATGATATGTAACAATAGAAATCTCAGGTACTCTGTCAGTCGCACTGTACTTTATTGCATTACTAATCAAGTTATACACTATGCTTTCTAAGTATACTTTAGGGTATTTCAACTCTTTTACATCGAGCTTTAATTCTATAGATACATGTTTTTCATAAATGATACCATGCATTTGGTTGATAATGTTGTTGATAATCTCTGTAAGGTCGCAATCGTCATAAGCAATATTCTTATTCAGCTGTATCTGCGTGGTTTCCATCAAAGTATTCAGACTTTCAATAAGCGCCAGACTACTCTGATGTATCAGATCCAGTGCTTCCTCCTTACTGAAGGCTACTTCTTCATTCTCATCTCTCTCGGAAAGCATTTTTATGTTACCTGCGGGACCACGTAGGTTATGTGCCACAATATGTGTTAGCTCATCCATCTGGCTGATCTTATTGATCAGGCTTATTTTCGTAGCTTCTAATTCTGCATTTTTACGATTTATTTCATCAACCATTTCTTTCTTTGCGGTGATGTCTACCACTTGTGCAATAAAGAAATCGGGACTATTAGCTTCATTTCTTACTATCGATACTGTTAGCAGTACCCAAATTATTTTTTTATTTTTTGAAATGTATCTCTTTTCAAATATGTAATTAGGTGCTTTCCCTTGTAGCAGATTACCCATGATTTCCATATCAAGAGGTAAGTCAGCAGGATAAGTTATTTCCTGAAAAGTTAGTGTTAATAGTTCTTCTCTACTGTAGCCGGTTATCAGGCAGAGTGCTTTATTTACCTCTGTCCATTTACCATCAAGGTCTAGTAAGGCCATACCTATGCCGGAATATTCAAATGCACTGGCAAAAGTATCTCTGCTCTTTTTTAGTTCTATTTCTGCCAACACACGAGGCGTAATGTTTGCACCAAAAACTATAACAAGGTCTATATCTCCGTTATTGTCAAACAACGGGAATAGACATCGATAATGATAAGATACGGCTCCTTGTCTGTTAACAATTCGCTCCTCCCACTCATAAGGTTTCTTACTCTTGATTACTATGTCAAATCGCTCATTTCTGGCTTTCGCCAAATCTAGCGGTAGATTACGATACGCGAAATAATCTTCATGATTTTTTCCAATCATCCATTTTCTCAGCTCATCATCTTTTATAGCTGATGGGTTAAGATAGAGGAATCTGTGTTTAGCATCATGAACTGCAATGTCTTCAGGTATGCTATTCAATATGCGTTCATAAAACAGTCGCTGTTCTTTAAAGCGTTTGCTTGATAGTTTTTCTTCTGTAATGTCTCTGAACTTCCAGATCTCTCCTTTTGCAGTATCACTGATCATAAAAGGAATATAGTCGCGACTATATATTTTCCCATTCAGCATTTTAATCTCGTCGTTTTGAACAATCTTTCCTGCTGAACGTATTTCTATTACTCGCTTCTCAAATAGATCAGGGTATTTTACTTTTTGTTTTCTTTGAGCAATACTCTCTTCTACCGGCATTCCTTTTAAAGCTGCAGGAGGAACAGATAATTCAAATACATCGCAATATGCCTGATTGGCAAAAATCACTTTTGCAGTATTATCTATTACGATTATTCCATCGTGGATATTGTCTATCAGATTAGATAGTAATACCAAAGTAGAAATATGTTTTTGTTCGTTTTGTTTCCTTTCGTCAATGTCAGTATGTGTGCCTATAGCTTTGATAGGTTTGCCATTCTCATCACATTGCACAACTAACCCCTTACTCAATATCCATTTGTATTGACCATCGCCACATTGACACCTTAACTCACAAGAGTAATGTGTTGCAACACCAGCCAAGAAATCATTAGCTAATGTTTTTAATGCTGTTGTATCTTCTGGGTGAAGGTGGCTGGTCCACTCATCTACTGTGGTTATTTTGCCAAAAGATTTACCGAAAGAGTGATACCATTTATCAGAGAATAAAATTTTATTTGTCTCAAAATTCATCTCCCACACGCCGTCACTGTTTAGGTCTAGTGCCGTCTTCCACTTTTCTTCTGTAAGATGGGTGTGCTCATTTTCTTTTGTGAGCACAATGAACACACTGTTTTCTAAATTGTCAGGAGCTATGGCAAGGATGTTGTATGCTGCAGGGATATTATTTTCAGTGGTTATGAATGAACCTTTACTGTCTTTGCCTGTTTTTAAAGCAGCCTTTGCCAGCTCGGCACACGTGCTTATGAGCGGATCATTTATTATTTCAGATATTTTTGTTCCGGGAGTATATACGCTTGTTTTTAATGAACAAGCTTCATTATCCCAAGTATTGATGATGACTTCGTTTTCAGATATACAAATAACCCGCTCACCTACTCGTAGTAGGGTGCGGGCTATTATATTTATCGTATCAGTCAACAAAGTTTGCATTTATTGGATAGATATTAGTTAATGCCAAACAATGTCATAATGTGTGACACAATTCTTGGCGAGGTTTTACCGTCCCATAGTTCAGGTATTCCACCTTTTTTCCAGTTGCCTGAGAATAGTTTTTCCATTGCAGGAGCTACAGCTTTAGGGTCTGTGCCAAGTAACTCGTTAGTGCCTACAGTGCAAGTCTCAGGGCGCTCTGTACTGTCTCTGAGGGTCATACAAGGCACGCCCATTACGGTTGCCTCTTCTGTAATGCCACCGGAGTCGGTAATAACCGCCTTGGCATGTTTTACTAAATAGTTGAACTCCAGATATCCCAACGGGTCAATGATATGCAGATTATCAGCAGCTATTCCCGCTGCTTCAAACATCTTTGCAGTTCTCGGGTGGATAGGGAATATCAGTGGCATACCGTTCGATGAATTAACAATCTCACTGATTAACTCTTTCAGCTTATCCTGTGTATCAACATTCGCAGGGCGATGAAGTGTCATGATGATATAGCCTTTATCAGTAAGGTTATATTTGTCCCATGCTTCCGGCTTTGAGAATCTTGGCATTTGTTTGTAAAGAGTATCTATCATAGTATTCCCTACAAAGAATATTCTGTCCTCTTTTATTCCGGCATTGCGCAAATTATTATTGGCAACATCCGATGTTGTAAAAAAGTAGTCGGTAATAGAATCGGTAACCATTCGGTTAATTTCTTCCGGCATGGTCCAGTCGCCGGAGCGGATGCCGGCTTCTACGTGGGCTACTTTTATATTATTCATTTTCTTGGCAGCTATAGAGCATGCCATAGTAGATGTTACATCGCCTACTACTATACATAGGTCGCAAGGCTTTTCAATCAATAAAGCTTCATAACCCATCATTATCTTTCCGGTTTGCTCAGCTTGTGTGCCGCTGCCCACTTCCAGATTATGATGTGGTGCCGGAATATTCAACTGTTCAAAAAAGTCAGCACTCATTTTTTTGTCATAATGCTGGCCTGTATGTATTAATCTGTATTGAATGTCTTTGCCGTTTTTTTGTTGTGCTTCAATAGCATCTATGATTGGTGCTATTTTCATGAAGTTTGGCCTTGCGCCGGCTATAATATCTATTAGCATAAGTATGTTTTTATATAAGGCAGTTTC
>CANGMZ010000151.1 GCA_947454715.1 Chitinophagaceae bacterium | reverse complement strand
TGCAACAGGCTGTCTTGTGTTTGTATACACTGCATAGCTGTGCTGTATGGCGTATGGCTGAAAGACACCATCTCATATACCGAAACAAATTGATCCGGATAACGCTTACCCAATTCTTTTTCTATCTTCTTACGTTCCAGGAAGTTAAGGTCACCTACCTTGTCGCGCATCTCTACGAAATTCTGCAAGGCAAGCTGCGCTACCGCATCGCCATTAGGCTTTCTTTTCTTTTCATATTCACTGAGTATCGTTGCCCAGTCCTCACCATATTGGTCCATAAGACCTGCAAGTACCGTACAGTCTTCAAAACCTGCATTCATTCCCTGACCATAAAACGGCACAATAGCATGAGCTGCATCACCTATCAAAGCACTCTTATCCTGATAATGCCATGGAAATACATGGGTAGTAATCAGCGATGCTGTAGGATTGGTAAAGAAATCTTCGAGCAGTGTTGGCATAATTGCCGGAACATCTGCAAATTTTTCATTGAAAAACTTAGTTACATCATCCTTTGTTTTAAGTTTGGCAAAAGACACCTCACCTTCAAAAGGCATGAACAATGTGCAGGTAAATGTATTGTCGGTATTGGGCAATGCAATCATCATATAGTTGCCGCGAGGCCATATATGCAACGCATTCTTTTCCATTACCATCTCACCATTTGCACCGGGAGGTATGGTCAATTCTTTATAGCCATATTCCAGATAGTTTTGTGAGCAATTCACCTTATCGATATGTGTATAGCTATTGCGCAATGCAGAGAACGCACCATCGGCACCAAACATCAAATCGGCCTGAACCGTCTTGGTTGTATTGTCTGGCAGGGTAAACTGTATTTTATTGTTGACAACATCTACATGAGCACAGCGATGTTCAAAAGCAATGTTCACACCATTTTGTTCTGCAAGGGTCATCAGGCGCTTATTCAGCTCCCCTCTGCTTACTGAATAAATAGCTTCATTGTTCTTGCTGTATGGCTGATAAGCCTCAGAACCATCTGGCATGTGCAACTGGCGACCATACATTGGTATGGCTATTGATTCCAAGTCGCTGCGCAAACCTGCAAGCTCCAAGCCCTTCCAGCCACGAGCACTCATGGCAAGGTTTATAGAGCGTCCTGCATAACCCGATGCTGTACGCATATCGGGCCGGCGTTCATACAAATCAACATTATACCCTCTTTTTTTTAAAATAACTGACAGCAACGAGCCCACAAGACCCGCACCTAAAATTGAAACCTGACGTGACATATATAGATTAATTATTTACTAAGTCGAATTATCGTAAAAGTACGAAATTCACAGACAGTTTATAAAAGTCTATTACTCAGCCGGCTGCAACCACAAGAAAGTATAGTAATTATAAACACAGCACTATGGTATTGTAAATAAAGAAATGACAATTCCCACGAGACCCAACAAGCAGATAGCACCTAAAATAACTGCTCTTACCGCCATTCCCCGATCCTGTTGACCTTTTGCCAGCGCCACAATGCCAGTAACAAAGCCGGCCACACCAACAAGATATCCTAACGCAAATAGTAATGCGAGAATCGCAGCACTAGTGCCAACAAATAAACCAATATAAACACCTAACCCGAGGGCACCCACTAAGCATACCCCACCGATAGCCAGATAATACGCAACTGCTCCAAGATGTCCATTTTTATAGCTACGCTGTCTATATCTGTCTCTGAATGAAGGATGACTAATTTTATGTAATACCCGCTCTTGCTGAGCTCTTTCAGTATGTACAACTGCTACTACAGTATCTGCTACTAAGGGCACCCGAACCGGAAATGCAGCATAAGAAATATCTGTTTCTTCACACAACAATACGAACACCAATAATAAAACCCGAAGTAAATGCATGAGCAATAGTTGAAATAACAAAAATACTACCAACCGAAAATTAAGAGTATTACGCCAATACCTGTCAGTTCAAGTAATGCAATTGCCCCTAAAACAATACCGGCAATTGCTAACCCCTTAAGCGACTTCCTACCGGCAAGTGCTGTAATACCCAAGATAAGACTTGCCAAACCAAATATCAACCCTAGTCCTAGTAAAACAACAAAGGCAGCTACAGAGCCAACAATAGATATTAAGGCCACCGGCACCATAATCATTGCCAGTAAACCCAAACAAAAAGATAGAATACTCAGTGTAGGCTTATCTGCACTGCTACTCTCCCGCTTTGCAATATGTTTATTGATATAATTGCTTGCCTTACTAAAGAATGGTGCGCTTTTATGCTTAACCGCAGAAGGAACAACAGGTGCCGCAGTAGCCACAACAGCAGTATCTACTGCCAAAGGCACTCGCACCGGAAATGCAGCATAGGATAAATAGGGTGCAGAAATAAACGTAAAGACAATAAAAAGTATACTCCTAATCCATTTCATAGTGTTATAAAATTTACAAGCAATACCTAAGAATAATCTTCTTAAATGATAATCAATCTATTGCAAATATACATAATCAGTTATATCCTACGAGCAAATACAATATCCTTTTCGTTCTCTATTTTAGCTGTTCCATGAACCGCTGGCCACTATATAAAGCTCACTTCTGGGAGGCTACTCCTTTCTTTAGGTTGCTCCTTCCTTTTGCCTCAGGCATTATCTGTTACTATGCTTTGGTACAACACCACTACCTGCTCTTAATACTGGCTATTTTAATCAGTACATTCATCATCAGCATTCCGCTTGTCTTTCAACAAACTAATGCTACTAAGCGTATTGCACTTTTTATTGTCTTACATATATTATTGCTCGGCTCCGGCTACATGGTCTCTTATCTAACTGATAGTAGCAACAACCCTAATTGGTACGGCTCTGCGTTAAACACCAAAGCCACATATATGGCATGTATCACCGCCACACCCGCCGCCCGACAAAACTCATGGAAGATACCCGTATCAGTAATTCGTACTATCAGCAATAAAGGCATCAGCACCACAGAAGGGGAGGGCATTGTCTATATCTATAAAGATGTGCAACCCATGCTGTATCATAAAGGTGATACCCTCTTGTTACCCGGCAACTGGCAGCCCGTAAAAAATGCAGGCAACCCTTTTGAATTTGATATCGCCGGCTACCAAAAACGCAACAACATCTACTATCAGCAGTTCTGCTCCGCAAAAGCAGTAAGACTCTTTGCACTGGCAAACGCTGCACCACCCATCACAGAGCGTATTCACGACTGGTGCATGCTGCAGTTGGACAGATACATAACAGACCCCAAAACAAAAGGCCTCATTCAAGCAATGCTACTTGGCGATGAGGTAAATCTCGATGATGAGCTCCGCCAGTCGTTCACAGATACCGGCATAGTGCATGTTATTGCCATAAGCGGGGGCAATGTAATGCTCTTCTTCACTTGCATCAGTATCTTACTCTGGTGGATAAAAGACAAAAAATATGATTGGGTAAAATACCTTACCGCACTGCCATTGGTGTGGTTTTATGTGCTCATGGCAGGCGCATCGCCCTCGGCAGTAAGAGCTGCTCTTATGTTCTCTTTACTGGCACTGGGCATTCTCCTCAACAAAAACAACAATAGCCTCAACCAACTCCTCGCTACCGCATTTGTATTATTATGTGCCCAACCCGTTTGGCTCTTCGCAACCGGCTTTCAATTATCTTTTGTCGCCGTATTATCGCTTATACTTTTCTATAAACCCATCTATAAATTGATCACCATTCACAAGGGACCCAAATGGCGGGTATGGATTAAAGTAAAAATATGGGAAACAATAGCCGCAAGCCTTGCAGCAGAGATACTCACCGCTCCGCTGGTTGTGTTTTGCTTTCACAATTTCCCGGTTATGTTCCTTATTGCCAATGTGCTGGCATTTGCATTCATGTTCGTCGTGCTTGTAGCTGGCATTATCATCATTGTACTCAGCAAGATAACCTTCGTAGCCGCTGCAATAGGAACTATCACCACCGCACTTGTACAGTGTTTTAATTGGCTCATGAAATTGTTGCAGCTATTCAATCCGCAATCCTTCCACTTCCTGCTCATCTCACTACCGGAACTCATCTTACTATATCTGCTCATCACTGGCACAGCTATCTTCTTGCTCCGCAAACAAAAAGCAGGACTATTCATCGCCCTATCTTCATGTTCTATTTTATTATTCCTCCTCTCTGCCAACAAATGGCAGACCCTGCAACAAAAGCGACTCATCGTCTACAACACACCCAAAACCAACCACATAGAGCTCATAACCGCAGACCACTATGCCGTACTCAACCCCGATACCACTGCCGATAGTAAATTCACCTACGCCACCACGCCTGCCCATATAGCATGGCAGGCATGGAAAAGAAATAATGATACACAACTAACCACACTACACATCAATGGCAAAAACATACTGATACTTAATGATACCCTACACACAGCTGCACTCTTCCCCGCAGACTATGTAATTGTAAACTACAAAGGCACCATAGATCCCGAAAAAATAGCCGCTGTCTGTCACCCTGCACTCATTATCATTGGCAACAACTACAACCGCACCGAGCAAGCCACATGGGCACTAAAAGCACAATCCCAAAATATTGCCCTACATATTGTGAGCAGAAATGGGGCGTGGGGGCTGGGGGAATAACGGTGATTTTATTCGATAGCAAAAAGCACATAAATTTTTCTTGAGTATCTTCGCGCCAAATTTCTCTTCTCAAATGAACCGCCAAATACAATCTGCACTCATATCTGTTTTTTATAAAGACGGACTTGAACCAATCGTAAGAAAACTACACGACCTCGGAGTTACCATGTACTCTACAGGTGGAACGCAAACATTTATTGAGCAACTGGGCCTCCCTTGCACATCAGTAGAAAGCGTTACCGGATATCCGTCTATTTTGGGCGGTCGTGTAAAAACACTGCACCCAAAGGTATTTGGTGGCATATTGGCAAGACGCGATTTTGAAGGCGACCAAAACCACATCAAAGAATACGAAATTCCTTTGCTCGACCTCGTTATTGTAGATTTGTACCCTTTCGAAGAAACCGTAAAGAGTACTACCGACGATAAAGCAATCACTGAAAAAGTAGATATAGGCGGCGTATCACTCATTCGCGCAGCTGGTAAGAACCATGCCGATGTTTGTATCGTCTCTTCCCGCAACCAATACGAAGGCCTCCTGCACCTGCTCAATGAGCAGAATGGCAGCACCACTCTGGCAGACAGAAAGCGTTATGCAGCAGCTGCATTCGCAGAATGTGCGCACTACGATGTAGCTATTGCCGATTATTTCAACAGAGAAGCAGACAATGCCCCTTTCCAATTGTCTTATGGCAACAAACAATCATTGCGTTATGGCGAGAACCCACACCAGAAAGCAGCTTTCTATGGCGACCTCGACGAACTGTTCACCAAACTCAACGGCAAAGAACTTTCTTATAATAACCTGGTAGATGTAGATGCAGCTACTCAGATCATAGCAGAATTCAGCAAACCGGCATTCGCCATCATCAAACACACCAATGTTTGTGGTATAGCCGAGCGCGACAATGTAGACCATGCATGGGAAGCAGCCTTAGCCGGTGACCGCGAAAGTGCATTTGGCGGGGTACTCATTACCAATCAGCCGATAACCATGAGCGTGGCACAGAAAATCAACGAATTATTCTTTGAAATTCTTATTGCCCCTTCATTCGATGCGGATGCACTGGAACTGCTGAAAACAAAAAAGAACCGCAACCTCCTCCAACAAAAGAAGACGTTCTTCCCGGCAAGAGAATACAAACGCATACTCAATGGAGTACTGGTACAAGATGGTGATGCTCAAAACTTTGCTGAGTGGACAGAAGCCGGTGCTCGCCCATGTACAGAAGCAGAAAAACAAGATCTGCTATTTGCCAATATCGTTTGTAAACACTTGAAATCTAATGCAATAGCTATTGTAAAAGACAAGCAACTGATAGGCAAGGGTTGTGGTCAGACCAGCCGAATAGACGCACTGCGTCAGGCACTCGATAAAGCAAATCAGTTTGGTTTTAGCCTTACCGGTGCTGTTATGGCATCAGATGCCTTCTTCCCGTTCGATGATTGCGTAAAAATGGCACATGCAGTTGGCATTAACGCTATCATACAGCCGGGTGGTTCTGTTAGAGACAAAGACAGTATCGCCTACTGCCAGGAAAACGGAATGGTAATGGTAATGACCGGCACCAGACACTTCAAACACTAATACATCAACGACATTAGTCAATACTTACCAAAGAATGCCCGGCCCATCATACTGCCGGGCATTCTTTTTTATTTACCCCTCATCAGACCCGAATTAAAAAACAACAATAATTTGTTTTTATCAAGATAATCCTTACCTTTGCCGTCCCTTATGCGGGCGTGGCGAAATTGGTAGACGCGCTAGACTTAGGATCTAGTGCCTTCGGCTTGGGGGTTCGAGTCCCTCCGCCCGCACAGAGAAAGAGACAAACGGTGTATACTGTTTGTCTCTTTTGTTTTAATTCTATTTTATGTCACCTTGCTGTTAGACATGTTAATCACTCCGTATTTAAATGTTATGTATATTTAATTTTACTTTGAAGCATGAAATCTAGTTTTGGATTTAAAAGATTGGTCGGCTGGTTTTTGTACATGTTTGTATTGTTCTTTGGTATCTTCCTTTGTAGGCTGGCGTTGTCAAAATTCAGCTTTGAAGTTCCGCCAATCACATGTCTATGCATGGGGACCGCCTTTTGTCTCATGGGGCTATTTGGATTTGTCATGGAGCGGCGGCAAATATATCCGATCGTGCTTGACAACGAAAAGATTGTTCTTGGTAAAAGAGGAACGTTCTATTGGTGTGACCTTGAGCAGGCAGACCTGAATGCAAAAAAGTACGGGGGAGGAAACAATTACAGAAAGGCTATTATGCTACAATTCAAAGAAGAAGAGCCAGTCTATTTATTGAATTATGGATATGGGAACATTGATAAGATCAGGACATATATAGATGTTGTGATTTCTAAACAAATGAAATGAGTTACTACAGTGCTGCTATAATGTAGTCGCCACGTATTCTATAATGTTACACAAATCGTTGGAGTTGGATAAATATAGCTTTGCGGCTTGGGGGTTCGAGTCCCTCCGCCCGCACAGAGAAAGAGAAAACCTGCTCAATTGATCAGGTTTTTGTTTTTTAGCTGTTTTTTTATCTATAAGTTGGCTTTTTGTATTTTTAACTACATTCTACACAAAACAAAAAAGCTAAACTTACATAACAGACTACTACACATGGAATTAACTGAGAAATTTTTAAAGGAACTACAAAAACGGCTAAAAATTGGAAATAGGAGAGGCGTTCATCTAAACGCTATTCCTGCAAATTCAAAATATAAGTTTGATTTAAATAGGCTTTCTCACATTGATAAAAATTTGCCCAACAACTTCTTAAATGCACTACTTTCAGAATTACCACTTAAGTTCAGAATTAGT
>CANGMZ010000150.1 GCA_947454715.1 Chitinophagaceae bacterium | reverse complement strand
GAATTATGAGCAGCTTACGTACGACTTATCCCCTTCCGATTTCCACAACTCATTACCTTTACACTATGTCTTTCAAGAAAATAACCAAAGAAGATATTGCACTTTTCCAGACTATACTGGAGCCTCGCTATGTGATGACCGACACAGAACAACTGGAGCGTTGCTCTAGCGACCATACAGAAGACTTGTCATACTTACCGGAAGTGGTGTTGCAGCCCGGCACAACCGAAGAGGTTAGCAGTATAATGAAATACTGCTATGAACAGAATATCGCTGTTACACCCCGTGGTGCAGGAACAGGGTTGAGTGGTGGCGCATTGCCAGTTTATGGTGGTGTGGTGCTGGACATGAAGCGATTCAATAAAATACTGCATGTAGATAAACGAAACTTTCAGGTTACTACAGAGCCGGGCGTGATAACGCAGGAGCTTCAGGAACATCTGAAAGCAGAAGGCTTGTTCTATCCGCCAGACCCTGCCAGCAAGGGTTCTTGCTTTATTGGTGGCAATGTCTCTGAAAACTCAGGTGGACCTCGTGCAGTAAAGTATGGTGTGGTGAAAGACTATGTGCTGAATGTGGAAATAGTGCTGCCAAATGGCTCAGTGATATGGACCGGAGCCAATGTATTGAAAAATGCCACAGGTTATAATCTCACCCAGCTTATTGTAGGTAGTGAAGGTACGCTAGGTGTAATCACTAAAATTGTGCTACGCCTTATACCTGCAGTTAAACATGATCTAACCTTACTTGTGCCTTTCCGCTCTGCGGTAGAAGCTTGTGCTGCGGTTAATGCCATTTTCTTAGGCGGCTATACACCATCTGCACTAGAGTTTATGGAGCGTGATGCGCTGGAATGGTCAATGAAATTTACGCAAAGTACAGGTGTAGACTTGCCAGCAGATATTGTAGCACATTTGCTTATAGAAGTAGATGGCAACCATATAGACGAATTATATCGTGATGCGGAGGCAATATCAGAGATTGTACAAAAATTTGATATTGGAGAGGTATTATTTGCAGATAGTGCGGAGCAGAAAAATATGCTGTGGACACTGCGCCGGAAGGTAGGGGAAGCCGTTAAAAGCAATTCGGTATATAAAGAAGAAGATACGGTTGTGCCTCGTGCCGAATTGCCGGAATTATTACAGATCATAAAGCGTATAGGTGCCGAATATGGTTTCCAAAGTGTTTGTTATGGTCATGCCGGAGACGGTAATCTGCATGTGAACATAGTAAAAGGAACCATGAGCGATGAAGATTGGAATGTGAAACTGACACTTGGTATCAGAGAATTGTTCAAAGAGGTGGTGAGGTTAGGTGGCACTATATCCGGGGAACATGGCATTGGTTTGGTACAGAAAGAATATATGGATATAGCTTTTAACGATGTGCAGACGGGTTTAATGAAACAGATAAAGCAGGTTTTTGACCCTAAGGGAATCTTGAACCCCGGTAAACTTTTTGTGGGTGCTTGAGTAATGTTAAAAGTGGGGACCGTACCCTATTAAAATGCATTTCGATTTTGTTTTTGGGTAACTTCGTACATATAAAATTATCATAATGAAGCAGATGCTTTGCACGTTGCTGTTGTGTGCCGGATTTTTAAGTCTTTCAGCACAAGATGTTTATAACAGTTCCGGCCGCACAGGTGGCTACAAAAAGAAAGAGCAAAAAGGCTATGACCCCGATAAGCTGGTCTTGGGTGGTGGGCTCAATTTGGGCTACTCCGGCGATTATGCCAATTTCGGCATTGCCCCTAAAGTTGGCTATAAATTTACCAACTTCCTTACTGCGGGTGTGGGCATGGGCTATCAATATTACAAAGCACCGGATTATTATTTCAACAATACGATGATTTACCAACACCAGAATATATTCTTTCCGGGTGTGTGGGCTAAGTGCATGGTATATAACCCTATTTTCTTAGCGGCAGATTTTGAATATGACATCACTAGCCTGCGCTATTACAAGCCAGTATACGCTAATGGACAGTTAGATCATGTAGTTAGACAAAACATGACCGTTACTGCTGCCTGCATGTTGGTAGGTGCCGGTTTCAAGCAGTCGCTAGGCGGTCGCACTTCTGCTACATTCGAGGTAATGTACGATGTGCTGCAAGCAGATTATAGTCCGTATAAAAACATGTTGGTATATAGAGCGGGCATATATGTAGGGCTATAAAGCAATACATAAATACTGCTATATCTTCTAAAATTTCATTGATTGTCGGTTGTGTCCTACTTTTGGATACAACCGATAGTTGTTTATAGACATAATCGTTTACATGCAACTATGCAAAATCTGACCGGATATGTGGCTTTCCACCTGTTCGTGAACAACTCACATTTTAACATTAATACGAATGAGTCCTGTTATATTGCTTTCTATTATACTCATCTACTTTTCTGTGTTGTTGGGTATAGCATTTTATACCTCACGCAATTCCAGCAATGAATCTTTCTTTATCGGGAACCGTGATAGCAAGTGGTGGTTGGTGGCTTTCGGTATGATAGGCACATCATTGTCCGGTATGACGTTTATCTCTGTGCCCGGCAAGGTGGGTTTGGCAGGCTTTGGTTATTTTCAGGTGGTCATCGGTTATGTCATCGGTTATTTTGCGGTAGCACTTATATTATTACCACTCTATTACAAGCTGAAACTGACATCAATATACACCTACCTCGAAGGTCGTCTGGGTGATACCTCATATAAAACAGGCGCATTGTTTTTTATCCTTTCCCGCACTATGGGTGCAACATTGAGGCTATACTTGGTTATTAAGGTGTTGGAGAAATTCATATTAGAAGAAATGGGCGTGCCTTTTGAAGCAACAGCTATTATCATACTGGTGCTCATATTGCTTTATACATACAGAGGTGGCGTAAAAACCATAGTTTGGACAGATACATTGCAAACAACCTTTATGTTGTTGGCATTGGTAATATGCGTGGGGTATATACTTAATTCATTGCACCTTACCGGTAGTGAAGGTTGGGCTGCCCTGCAGAACAAAGGATACACGAAAATGTGGGATACTAACCCGATGGGTAAGGGCTATTTTCTGAAACAGATACTCGGTGGCGCCTTTATAACCATAGCTATGACCGGGCTCGACCAGGAGATGATGCAAAAGAACATTAGCGTCAGTACCATAAAGGGGTCACAGAAAAACATGTTGACACTTAGTTTTCTACAAGCAATAGTCGTGTTCATATTTTTAACGCTGGGAGGTCTATTATACATATATGGCATGAGTAAGGGTGGTTCCTTTCAGCATGTTATGGTAGATGGCAAAGACCAATTACAATTCTTGCTGAATGGCAAGAATATTGCCGGAGATAATATTTTCCCCGAATTGGCTTTTCACTATATGCCGCCTGCTATCAGTATCATCTTTATCATCGGGCTTATCTCTGCACTCTTTCCTAGTGCCGATGGTGCACTTACGGCGCTTACCTCTTCATTATGTATAGACATATTGGGTATCAGGCGCAAAAAAGGAATGACTGAGCAGCAGCAAAAAAAGACTCGTTTGTTTGTGCATTATACATTCTCTGTAGTATTTCTTATTTGCATATTCATTTTCCGGAAAGTAGATAATGGCTCTTTAATAGATACCCTGCTCGATGTGGCTGGTTATACTTATGGTCCATTATTGGCATTATTTGTCTTCGGTATATTTACAAGCAGAAATGTAAGAAATGAGTTTGTGCCTATAGTTTGTGTGGCAGCCCCTGTAGCTTGTTATATGCTCAAACAAAATGCGGCTCAACTGCTACATGGTTACCAGATAGGCAATGAATTATTGATCATCAACGCATCACTTACCTTTTTACTCTTACTTTTATCTTCTAAAAAAGGCAGAAAAGATACTGCCCATAACTAATAATGAAAGAACAACTCACCAATTTAAAATCAAGAGACTGGACCGAAACGCGTGCTCATTCGAGCTGGCAGATATTTAAAATAATGGCAGAATTTGTGCAGGGTTTTGAAACGCTAGCCAAGATAGGACCTTGTGTATCTATTTTTGGTTCTGCACGCACATCACCTGGTCATAAGTATTACGATTTAGCAGTAGAAATTGCGAAACGCCTGGCTGAAAGTGGTTTTGGTATCATATCCGGTGGAGGTCCGGGTATTATGGAAGCCGCTAATAAAGGGGCTAATCTGGGACATGGCAGAAGTGTAGGGCTGAACATAGCACTGCCTTTTGAGCAAACCAGTAATCCTTATATAGACAGAGATACCTCTATCAATTTCGATTACTTTTTTGTTCGTAAAGTAATGTTTACCAAGTACTCTCAGGGTTTTATCATGATGCCGGGAGGCTGGGGAACCATGGATGAGTTTTTTGAAGTAGCTACGCTCATTCAGACCCGTAAATTCATTCAAACACCAATGATTTGTGTAGGCTCTGCATATTGGGGTGGCTTGTTTAAGTGGATGAAAGAAGTGATGCAGGACCAGGAGTGTAATATCAGCCCGGGAGATCTGGATATGATTAAGATATTTGATACTGCCGATGAGGTGGTAGACTATATCAGCGAGTTTTATACGCACAATAAGTTGCAGCCGAATTTTTAAAATTCGTATGATGATAATATACGGGGATATAGAAAATTGAATTAATTGGAATATCCTGTTAATTTTGCACCACTCACAATTTTACATAACAAAGCAATGAAGAATACTCCATTTACTGAAAAGCACTTGGCGCTGGGCGCAAAGATGGCTGAATTTGCAGGCTACAATATGCCGATATCTTATACCGGTATCAATGAAGAGCACCATACTGTGCGTAACAATGCAGGTATTTTTGATGTCAGCCACATGGGTGAGTTCATCCTGAAAGGCGAACATGCATTGGATCTTATTCAGCGTGTGACTACCAACGATGCTTCTAAGCTTACAGATGGTAAAGCACAGTATTCTTGCTTACCTAACGAAACAGGCGGAATAGTTGACGATTTGCTCGTGTATTGTGTAGAGTACAACAAAGTATATATGTTGGTAGTTAATGCTTCTAACATAGAAAAAGATTGGAATTGGATCAGCAAACACAACACTAATGGTGTTGAGATGCACAACATATCTGAAAAAACAGCCTTGTTGGCGGTACAAGGTCCTAACGCTACTGCAATGATGCAAGAGCTTACAGACATGGATCTGGTAGGCTTGAAATATTACACATTCACGAAAGGCAAGTTTGCCGGAGTGGAAAATGTATTGATCAGCGCAACCGGTTATACAGGTGCAGGTGGTGTGGAAATCTACTTTGACAACGAAGGAGACAACGCAGAAAAAGTATGGAGTGAAATATTCCGCATAGGTACACCAAAGGGTTTGAAACCAATAGGCTTGGCTGCTCGCGATACACTGCGTTTGGAAAAAGGTTTCTGCCTTTATGGTAACGATATTGACGATACTACTAGCCCAATGGAAGCAGGCTTGGGTTGGATCACGAAATTCACAAAAGATTTCACAGCACGTGCAATTATCGAAGCACAGAAAACAAACGGCGTTACCCGTAAATTGGTAGGTCTGGAAATGGTAGACAAGGGTATTCCTCGTCATGGCTACTTGTTGCAGGATGCTGCAGGTACAGAGATTGGTGTTATCACATCAGGTACACAGTCGCCTAGCCTTGGTAAAGCAATAGGTACCGGTTATGTAACCATTGCCAATGCTGCAGAAGGTAGCGAAGTGTTTGTTATGATTCGTGACAAAGCAGTAAAAGCTAAAGTGGTAAAAATTCCGTTCTTACAGTAAGATCCGGTAAAATATAATTACATGATAAGGCACCTCAGGGTGCCTTATTTTTTTGCTTTTTTACGAAAAACAGGAAATATACAGTTGTTTAAAAACGATGTGACCGCAGAAAGATGCAGAACACAATTATTAGCTAAATGTGAATATGCGCTACAGTGGCTTACTTCATGACATTAACAACTTGCTTTTGTTTTTATCTAGGGAAATCAGCAAACTTTTTTATTCCTTTGCAGTATAATAATCAATCCAAATGCTCCCAAAATATAGACGTATTCTTTTAAAGCTTTCCGGCGAATCCCTGATGGGCGACCGTAATTATGGTATTGACCCGCAAATGCTGGACCAATATGCAAAAGAAATAAAGGAAATAACCAATATTGGTGTGCAAGTAGCAGTAGTAATAGGCGGTGGCAATATTTACCGTGGTATGAACGAGCATGAAACCGGGATAGAGCGCGCTCAGGGCGACTATATGGGCATGCTGGCTACAGTTATCAACGGTATGGCATTACAGGCGGCACTCGATAAGGTAGGTGTCAGCACTCGTTTACAGAGCGCTATTAAAATGGAGCAGGTTGCAGAACCATACATTCGCCGCAGAGCTATGCGCCACCTCGAAAAAGGTCGTGTAGTTATCTTTGGTGCAGGTACAGGTAACCCATACTTCACTACAGACACTGCCGGCTCTCTGAGAGCTATTGAAATAAAGGCTGACGTAATTTTGAAAGGCACACGTGTAGATGGTATATACTCTGCTGACCCTGAAAAAGACCCAACAGCTACTCGTTACGAGACACTTTCTTTCAATGATGTAATCAGCCAGAACCTGAAGGTTATGGATATGACTGCATTCACTTTGTGTCAGGAAAACGATTTGCCAATCATCGTATTTGATATGAACCGCACAGGTAACTTACTCAATGTGGTTACAGGTATGCACGTGGGCACATTAGTTAGCTAATAGCACAACAACATTACAAGACAGATTTATAAAATGAAAAACCGACCAATTGGTCGGTTTTTCATTTTATAAAAAGACGTTTGAATTATTTTTTGGTTGTTTTCTTTGGTTCCGGCTTTGGCATGATCAAATCATAAGCAAGCATAGTATCTTCTGCCGGTGGGTTAGCTTTATAATTCAGCTCCAGACTTTTTTTCACTTCCAAACCATATACTAACACAACTTTATCGGTTGGGTATATCAGTTTTACAAAATAAGTACCCGGCATTAAATTATTGGTTTCGAAGTGCCCCGTACCATCTGTGAAGCCCGATGCTACAATCGTAGAGTCCGGTTTGTAAACGAATGCCTTAATACCCTTGATTGGTTTGTTGCGCATATCTCTCAAAGAACCCGAGATCATAGTTTTATTGTCATTAGCAGCTGCCTTATGACCTGTTTTTTTGGCTGAGGGAGCGTTTTGTCCGTACGATGTACCGAATACAAACAGACATGCAGAAAGTGTAGCTATTAATTTCATACTTATTGCTCTGGTTTTATTTATGATTAAATGTAAGCATTATTCTAAAAATATAATAATATCCTAAAAACTAACTTTACATCTTTTTATAAATTTACTTTATTACAGTTTGATTAACCATCAATTGATAATCATTACATTATCCCTATTGCGAAAGCATGTTTTGTTAAATATGCTACATTTTATCATTATTTGTTCCCCAAGCAATTTGATAAGGTAGATTATCTGCCACCTAATTTTTACTTTTGGGTTATGCTGCGCACGCAGCCTTATTTTACTAAATGGCATCACT
>CANGMZ010000149.1 GCA_947454715.1 Chitinophagaceae bacterium | reverse complement strand
TGTATTAAAGTATCGCAGAGTAACTTCTAAAGGAAAAGAGCTGTATCAGTTTGTGCTTGATGTAACCCCGTTCTATGCAGAAAGCGGTGGTCAGGTAGGTGATACAGGTGAATTTATTTTCCCTAATGAAACAATACAAATTATAGACACCAAGAAAGAAGATGGTTTAACCATTCACTTTGCAGAGGTATTGCCTGAAAGTGTTACCGGACCTGTATTGGCTAAGGTAGATGGTGCTAAACGTGCAGATACGGAAGTACACCACAGTGGCACTCACCTGCTTCATGCCGCGCTTAGAGATGTGTTGGGTACTCATGTGGCTCAAAAGGGCTCTTTAGTTAATGACAACAATCTTCGTTTCGACTTCTCTCACTTCTCTAAGGTGACCGATGAAGAGATAGCAAGAATAGAAAAGATAGTGAACGCCAAGATACGTGAGAACGTGCCTGTAGTGATTAAAGAAATGAGTAAGGATGAAGCAGTAGCAATGGGCGCTATGGCTTTATTTGGTGAAAAATATGGCAATACAGTGCGCGTGGTAATTATGGATCCTGATTACTCAATAGAATTGTGCGGTGGTACTCACGTGGGTGCTACCGGTCAGTTGGGTTTCTTTAAAATAATCAGTGAAGGTGCAGTAGCAGCCGGTGTGCGCAGAATGGAAGCGGTGAGCGGTGCTGCAGCAGAGCGTTATATTAATGAGCAGCTGCAACTGATCAGCAATATTGGCGCACAACTGAAAAATTCAAAAGACCCGATAAAGGCTATTGAAAAGCTACAAGAGGACAAGAGCCTTCTGGAAAAACATGTTGAAAATCTTGAAGCGCGCCAGTTAGTGGGTGTGCGCAACGAATTGCTCACTAAAGATGAGATGATCAATGAGCTTACGTTCGTTGGGCAGATAGTAAATGTGGGCTCTGCAGATGCACTGAAAAAACTGACATTAGATCTTAAATCACACCTAAACGACCATGTGATTGTATTGTGCGCCAATATTGACGGCAAGCCTTTTGTGGCAGTAGGCGTTGACGAAAAAGTAAATGCAGCACGCGGACTTGATGCAGGTAAGATTATTAAAGAACATGTAGCCGGCCTTATTAAAGGTGGCGGTGGTGGCCAGAAAACCCTCGCAACAGCAGGCGGACAAGACGCAACAGCACTACAAGCTGTAATAGACAAAATAAAAAGTATATTGTAAGTCTACCTAAAGTAGCAAACGAAAGGGATGGTCGTAAGATTATCCCTTTTTGATTTTGAAGCAATAAAAAAGCCAGGCAATTAATTTTGCCTGACCTGTTTTCATGAAAAGATACTTTAGAGGGACTGTAAAAAAGATAATAATGCGGCTCTATCAGTCTTAGGTAGCTTAGTGAACGCATGGCGCATATTTGATGCTTCTCCGCCATGCCATAATATAGCTTCAGTGACTGTTCTTGCTCTGCCATCGTGTAAATAATTTGGAACACCATTAGTTTTCTCCAACATGCCTAAACCCCATAGTGGTGGGGTGCGCCAGTCATTACCACCTGCCATATAGTCGGGGCGGTGATCTGCTAAAGCATCACCCATATCGTGAATGAGCATATCTGTGTAAGCATGTATACGCTGATTGCTGAGTGCAGGCAGATTCACATCTACTCCTGTGTACATGGTTGGTATGTGACAACCGCTGCAATTGATTTGCTTGAAAATTGCCTCCCCTCTTTTTACATCAGTATTGCCGGCATTTCTACGTCCGGGAACGGCAAGCGTTTTGATGTAAAAAACAACTGCATTCAATGAAGAATCTGCAAGGTCGTAGGCAGTGCTTGCCGGCACGGCACTCATTTGCGATTGTCCGTAAACGCTTTTTAAGGGCTGCACATAGCTGGTAATCCCCATGTCTTGCTGAAAGGCTGTAGCTACTTGTACCAGCAATGATGAGGTGTTCGCCTTCTTACCAAAACGACCGATTTCCATTCTCTTCGTTACCGGATCGTAAACATAATTAGCGCGACCTTTAATACCATCGCCATTAACATCATTAGGGTCTGTGTGCGCAAGAATTGTAGACTCCGGCACATTCTCCAGTAAGCCCAATCCAAAAACTGTTGGACCAATGCGAGGAGAAGTCATGTAACCGGCGGGTAATGAGATGTAAGGATTCGACAATGTATATGTAGGGGTACGGAGGGTTGCTGTTTCGCCATCGGGGAAGGTGTAAGTTTGTTCTGTGTAGGCAACATCAACATGCACTTCCGGCTGCACCCCAAAGAGTGCAACATTCTGTAGCTGGCCACCAAACCCCGGTGCAGGCAATGGGCCACCATGCTCATCTTCGCCGGGAATACTGATGCGCATGAGCAATGAAGAGCCTACCCCACCAAAGGTAGGTAAGCCAATTCCATCGTTGTGGTGACAATTGGCACAGGCTGTATTATTATATGCCGGACCAAGCCCTCCAAAACGCGGTGCAGGTGCGGCCACAAACGATTGTTCAAATAACTGATCACCAAGCGAATGAACACGAGCATCGTTAGCACTAAGACCCGGAATAGGTGTACTGAAGGACCCTGAGCTTACGTCGAGAAATGTAGCCATGCCACCGGATAAACGAGGGTCGAAATTACTGTCGTCGTCAAGTGCACTTGTATTTGGTTTTCTGCACATAGTACTCCCAATGATGAGTAGGGCACAACCTGCTATCACATATATTTTCTTCATGGTAACTAATAGGTTTAGTCTGTAACGTAAGTGTCTGCAAATACTTTTGCCTCTCCATCCAGTGTTGCCTGAAGGGTATTTATAGCGTTCATAGCATTTTGTAATTGTGTACGCTGATTGTATATGGCTGATTCGAAGGTGCCGGTTACATTTCCCAATGCTGTGATGGCTGCAGTAAACTGACCTTTGATTTTATTGTCGAGAGAGATATTTCGTGCTGCAATGAAATTACTAAGACTTACACCCTGTTGCCAATTGAATGAGCAGAGATATACACTCTGCGCACCTTTCAGGTTATTAGTAAAATCGATAAGGGAATTATGAGAGAATGGAGATTCTGTTTTTGTGGAATCGTAGGCTATGAAAGGCTCGTATAGCTTATTACCACCTACTTCACCACAAATATCGCTGATGCCGGCAATAATGGCCATGATTGCCTCTTTGCGTGTAGTATATCGTGTAGATCCGGCACCCGCATTCAGCACTACTGCCTGAAAGTTGCTCCCTGTTGTAGCCCAGCTTTCATTGAGAGCGGTAACAGTATTCAATATATCTTGCGCCAGCCCTACCATATATTGCTTTTGTTTTGGTGAAATAGAATCTACAGTTGCATTGCCATTCTTTCCCCAGAGGATAAACTCGAGCGGATGAAAACCACGTAATGACTGACCAACACTTTGTATAGTAGCCGGAGTGAATGAATTACTATTGAGTGTAAAGGAATCGAGCTGCAGATAATCAACAGGCCATGTATCCATATTGGGATCATAGTTATCGTCTTCTACCGGACCAAGCAAGAAGCCCTCACATAGCTCCCAAGCCCTGCGAACGTCTTTCCATGCGGTGCGGGCCGCTTCGAGGTTAGCGGCATTGGGAGTAGTGTTTAATCTATTGATGGCAATATTAAGCGTATTTGCTTCTGTTTGTAAAGCAGCATATTGCGGGAGTGCTATTGTGTTAACGAAATCGGTAATTACTTGCTTTCCGGTAACATTTGTGGTGGTGTTTTCAGACGGCTTTTTACAGGCGAACATGCTGAAGCACGCCGCCGTAACCATTAAGATGGAACGTTTCATATAGAGGTATTCAGTTTTATGGTGAGGTTGTTACTTACTATTCTTGAGGGTAGTTCTATCATATTTTTTTCTGCAGGGCCTTTGAGTACAGCACCTGTATTACTAAACTGGCTACCATGAAGTGTGCAGAAATAAGAGTTTCCGGTTTTTGTAAGTGGTTGGCTAGCATGCGTACACATCATGACCAACACACGAAATGTGCCGTCTTCTTTCTTCTGAATGGCGAGATCATAATTATAATTATTGACCCTAACCAGTTTATAGTCTGTATGCTCAAACTCAGCGAGCGGAATAATAACATTGTTGTCTTTAGCTGCTGTTTTGATAACCCCTAAAGGTGTTTTACAAGCAGATAAGAGCGCACTCATTATAAAGCCGGAACCCAGCGCCACACATACTCCTGTACACGATGTCTTTATAAATTCTTTTCTGTCCATATTAGAAAGAGTAGCCCAAACAAATGTTCAGGAATGTATTGTTTGTTTTGTAAGCAAGTGCATTGGGGTTAGGGTTCAGAATAAGTGCTGTATTCTGATTGCCGGTGCTCATGAGGCGCACATCAGCTTTTACTATAACGTGCGGTATAGGGAAAAAGCCCAGACCAGCGACAATATGCGATTGCTTCAGCGTACCATCAATTATACCATTTGAAGGTATTGCTGCATTCAAATCGAGTGTTTCGTAACGGGCAAAGATATTGAGTTGTTTGGTTTGCCATTTTGTGCTCTTTGCTTTTTGTAACAGGTTATAGCCCAACTCACCATAAGCACCATACATGCTTGATGCTACATTGTGATCGTAAGCCCTGTTAATAGAAGCTGCGGCAGGTAATGAAACAGTAGTACCTAATGCCTTGAAGGTAAGTCCGTTGTTGCTGTACTGTACATCTGCTTCGCCAAGGTACATAGGTGCACCGAAGAAGCCTGATTCCAACTGTAAACTATCGGCCGCACGTGATCCTAAAGTAGTAGTGCCACCGACATAACCTGATAACTGAAATTTCCAGTTGCCGGCAAAGTATTGTACTGCTGCAGTAAAACCGAGGCTGTTTGCGCCTGCATTCTGCCCCTCAGCCATCGCACCTTTAAAACCGGTTCCGTGTTCGAAGTTGGCATTATTAAGACCGTTGAGAATGGCAGCGCTATAAGTGAATGGCAAGGCACTTGATTGACCATAAAAACCTACACCAATCTCTCTCCATGTAGAAGGGATTACTAATTGCTCTACCAACGGACGCTCAACACCGTTAAAATTAATAGGGAGGTGGTTTTCATTGACAATACCAATGCGAGGCAGAATAAGACCTGCGGTTATGTACTGGCGTGGATTAAGGCTGAATTTCAGATATGCCTGTTCCATTGACACCTCTCCACTTGCACCGCCACCTTCTACCTTGGCATCTTCTACTTCCAGTTCAGAAAAGAAAGCGATTTTTCCTGTAAACTGGTGACCAACAAACAAGACAGCTCTTTTCAAGCCGGCCTCTGCTTTTTGCGCATTAAAATCTTTCTGATAGTGGACTTCTCCGTAGCCGGAAATAACAGTGCGTGCATGACCTGCGCCATAAGAGTTCAGAGAGTCTTCACCTGTAGACGCTATAAGCTGTTGTGCAGGGGTGAGGGTGATAGGAGTAGCTGTTTTTTTAGAGTCGGTAGATTGTGCGTTGATTTGACCGACAGCCAAGAATGATATTACAGAAAATAATAAAGCTTTTTTCATGATTGTTATTAAGTGGGTGCAAAGAAACACCCGATAGGAGTGAGTATGGTTCACAAAATGGGAAAAGTGTTTACAGAAACGGGAAAAGCTAGGGAGGATATATTTAAGTTATTGATAGTGATTTAGTTGTATATATTTTCGTTTATTTATCAAAAGGGGTATAATTATACTAGCATCCTTTTTCGTCTGTAAGACACGGGCATGTACAAAACGTAGCTCAAAAATATCTGACGAGCAGAATATTGGTTTTTGCGAGCGATGAGAGTAGCAGTAACTTCATATCTTCATAGAGCAGAATAACAGAATAACGCATGATCATTAATGAAGACCAGTTTTTAGATAGGTACAATAAGCTGAATAGCCGACAGAAAGAAGCTGTAGATACTATATATGGACCTGTGATGGTAATAGCAGGACCGGGTACCGGAAAAACGGAAGTATTGTCTATGCGCATAGCTTCGTTGATCCGCAGTGAAGCTCAAGTGCAACCACATGAGATACTGTGTCTTACCTACACTGATGAGGCTACAAATGCCATGCGTCGGAGGTTGGTGCAGATAATAGGGGCTGCTGCACACAAGGTGAATATCTATACTTTTCATGCGTTCTGTAATAATGTTATTCAAAACAACAGTGAGTATTTTAGTTTGCGCACATTGCAGCCTATCTCTGATCTGGAGCGGGCCGACCTGATGCATAAAATTATAGACGAGCTACCACAAGGCCATTTGTTGAGAAAACTAAGTGGTAATATTTATTTTGATTCGGGGAGGTTGAGCAGGTTGTTTGATATCATGAAGCGGGAGTATCTTTCTGCCGATACTATTTCAAAAGCAATAGATGAATATATAGCTGAGCTACCGACGAAAGAAGGCTTCTACTATAAACGTAAATATAAAGAGTTTGCCCCCGGCGACCCCAAGCAAAGTGCGATAGATGAAGAAGTAAAAAAAATGGAGCTTACCCGTGCCGGAGCAATGCTGTTTGATACCTACGAGCAAGGCATGAAAGACATGGGGCGGTATGACTTTAATGATATGATATTGTGGGTGCTGGATGCGTTTAATAAGCACCCATGGATGCTGCAAAGCTATCAGGAACGTTACCAGTTTATATTGGTCGATGAGTTTCAGGATACCAATGGTTCACAGAATGAGCTTATCAATATGCTGACCTCTTATTGGGAAGACCCGAATATATTTGTGGTGGGAGATGATGACCAGAGTATCTATGAGTTTCAGGGAGCGCGAATCCGCAATATCACAGACTTTTATGAGCGGTATAAATCGACTATAAATATTGTGGTATTGCCGGAGAACTATCGTTCGTCGCAAGAGATCATAAATAAGGCAATGGCCACTATTGCCAATAACAAACAAAGACTAATCAATCAGCTATCTGACCTGAAGCTAGATAAGAACATCGTATCTGCCGGCGAACGATTTAAGACCGGAGATACGCCAGTGACGCCTGTTGTGAAGATGTATAATAATGTATTGCAAGAAGAGGCTGATGTGGTGATGCAAATTATAAAGTTGCAAGAGCAAGGTGTGGCCCTTAATGAAATAGCTGTGCTCTATGCGCAGCATAAGCAGGCGGACAATATCATTGCATTGCTTGAGCGCAAGAACATACCATACAGTGTGAAGCGGGCAGTAAACATACTTGAACTGCCGCTTATAGAGCAGCTATTAAATGTACTCAATTACCTGTTGCAAGAAAAGAAGAAAACTTTTAGCGGGGAGGATCTTTTGTTTGAGTTGATGCATGCGCCTTATTTTGGGATATCACCAACAGATATTGCGCAACTGGCATTATACATACAAGCCAATAAAAAGAATGGCGTTATCAAGTGGCGTATGCTGATATCGAACCATTTGCAATTAGAAACAATAGAGCTACAAAATGCAGAAGCAATACGCAGGCTCAGCAATAACCTCGACAATTGGGAACGCGAACAAGTGTCGCTACCATTACCATTGCTTATAGAGAAGATAGTGTATGAGGGTGGCATCGTTAATTATTTGCTGCAACAGACCGACCATATATGGA
>CANGMZ010000148.1 GCA_947454715.1 Chitinophagaceae bacterium | reverse complement strand
GTAAAACTGAAATCACAGCTCCTCAAAATGGAGCTCAACGATGATATGATTCACTTTCTCCAAAACACTGATTACATCCAGTATATGCTGGATAAAGTGTAAGTGGTTGCTAGTTATGTTTTTTTATATAATGAAATTATAAACATTTGAACTTTCATCCTCATTGTGCATAACCATGTGGAAACATAATAGCACTATAAGGGCAATCTATTTACGTAGGTATAAATATTGAGTTAACTTTGTGTTTTCAAAACAAGTAAACAATTTAAAAACATAAGAATATGGCAACAGTATATACCGATTCAAATTTTGAAGCGGAAGTATTAAAGGCAGACAAACTTACAGTAGTTGATTTTTGGGCTCCATGGTGTGGTCCATGCCTTCAGTTAGGCCCAACCATCGATGCTTTGCACAAAGAGTACGAAGGCAAGATTAACGTAGGTAAATTAAATGTTGATGAAAACCCTAACGTATCTGTTAATTATGGTATTACTAGCATACCATGTGTGTTATTCATTAAAGATGGTAAGGTAGTTGACAAGCAATTAGGTGCAGCACCTAAGAATGTATTTGATAAGAAAATACAGAAGCTTATTGCTTAATTCTAAGTTCCTTTATTCTGTAATTTTTTATAATTGCAGGGTAGTTAATATTATAATGCACAAGTCCTCTGGTTATTCTATCGGAGGGCTTGTTATTTTAGCTAATGCAGTCAATGCAGGCAACCTTCATATATTTTAGCTTCTACCACAAAAGCCTTTCCTGCAAAGGGTTTTATGATTTGTAATAAAGAGTCAGCACTTTTCTTAGTTTCAAATAATCCGGCTACAACACACATGTTATGTTCTGTTGATTTTTTGTCATACAGAGCAGTATACTCTATACTCAGAAAATCATTGCCACCTCTTCGTGGATAGTAGTCTCCTCTATAGATTTCATCTTCATCATTATCTGGTAATACTATATGCTTTTTCTCTAAGTTATAGTACCTATTCATAGTGTCTACCTTTATTTTCGTAAACTCACTCAGGCTATACATCAACTTGTCTAACGGGTTGTATTCACTGCCACTATCTGCTATTACTATGAAGTAATTACTGTAATCATTTTCTATTGTTGTGTCGGGTAGGGGAGTATTTTGTTGTTGTTTAGTGGAGGCTGTATCTGCTTTTGTGATATGTTTTTCTCTGTTGTCATTGCAGGCAGTTATTGTTGTCAGTAATATTGCAGCTGTTACGTATAAAAGAAAGTTAAATTGCATGTTATAAAGTATATATCTCTTCAAAAATAACACTTTAAAAAACTAAGCCCAAACTGATGTCGTACATTCATAAAACCCAAACGGAACATGAACAGAAATACGATTTTTACTATTATAATTCTCTTGTCTTTTTTCTCCTGTAACCAGTCTCAGGTAAAGACTGTCAATTCAACTACTACTAAAACTGTAGCACGTTCTTTTGCTGAGGAAAAACTGGTGAATAAAGATTTGTCTAAATGTAGTCAGGCCACATTTGCAGCTGGTTGTTTTTGGCATGAAGAAACACTTTTTGAGAGTATAAATGGAGTAAAGGAAGTGATATCGGGATATGCAGGAGGCACAACTGAAAATCCAACTTATGAGTCTATCGAATCAACTGAAACCGGTCATGCAGAAACAGTGAATGTCTACTACGATAGTGCAATGATTTCTTATCCTCAATTATTAAAAGTCTATTTTGAAGGCCAGCAAGATCCTACACAGGTAAATGGTCAGGGGCCCGATAGAGGTACTCAGTATAGATCTGTCATTTTTTATCGGAATAATCAAGAAAAAGAGATGAGCAATAAGTACATTAATCAGCTAAATGCTTCAAAAAAATACAGTGACCCTATAGCAACACAGGTCGAACCATATACTGTTTTCTGGAGAGCGGAAGATGAACATCAGGATTATATCGATAATCATATTGACAACCCTTATGTATCAGGTGTTTGTATTCCCGAGATTGTCAGGTTTCAAGAGAAATTTCCAGAAATGATCAAAAAAGGACATAGTTTCGTAGGTAGTAAATAGTAATTATTATCAATTAGAGGCTTTTATGGTTTGTTTTTAGTTAACATATTTGTTTATTTTATTTTGTGATACTGCTTAACAATAAATTTATTTAGTTGTTATTCACAGGTTTTCCACAGTTGGGTGTAAAGTGAGATAAAATCGTCAAAGTATTGTTAATACTGTAATAGGGTGTTTTTTTTATATGAATAGGAGCAGCTTAAAATGGATGATATATGTTGAATTGTTTTCTGTAAAGCAGTGATAGAACGTAGTTCTACCTGTTTTTCTGAAAAAATATTTACAATTCCGATTACATTATTTATCTTTACGCCAATAAGACTGTTCAACGACAATGCAGATTGCAATTGCCGTTTGGGTATTATTGTTTTAACGTGAGAAAGAAAAGGTAGAAAGGGGCTGTTTGGGAAACAATATTTAAGTCTTTAATGAGTGAAATAACACATAGCAGCGGTAACCAGTATTATAACAATAACGATAAAAGTCTTTACTAAATAAAATTAGTATGTATATGAAGAGTACTTATATTGCATTATCTTTTTTCCTTTCGGCATCCACTTTGTCTTACAATTGTATTGCACAACAGCCATTATCTCGCGTTCGTCCTGTTGTTCCTTATGCGCAAGGCAAATTGTCTGCTCCTCCGGGAATGGTTTACGTTCCGGGTGGTACAACAATTATTAAGTATAGCCAACAGGCTACAGATAGTAATTGCGTGAAAAAAGTAAGTCTTAGTTCTTATTTTATTGATAAGACTGAGGTAACTAACCAGCAATACAGACAGTTTATTGAGTGGGTAGTCGATTCTATCGCAATCACAAAATATCTGAAAGACGAAGACAAGTTCTTTAAGGATAACAAAGAAGAGTTGAAGTCAACTGAAGTAAAGTCAAATGATTCAACTGCTAACACTGCTGCTCCTGCAGTAGCTGGTCCTGCAAGACGTATCAACTGGGCTAGAGTAGATCACAAAGCTCTGTTTGAAAACAGCGATTATAAAGATAAGCTTCGTCCGATGCTTGACGAAAAAGGTCAGGTAAAGAGAGATTCAATCCTTTTCTCTTTCACTTATCTTAGAGCTTCTGGCACTAATCCTAAGCTGAAAGTAGGCTCTTATGCTACTGAACCGGTTAATGTATATCCTGACGAAGAGATATGGGCAAAAGATTTGCCAAATGCACAAACAGATATCCTGGTTGAAAACTATTTCACTAGTGAACCTTATGATGATTATCCTGTTGTCGGTGTTACTTGGAAGCAAGCAAGAGCATTCACTTACTGGCGTTCTATGAATGCTAATACTTATGGTAATGTTGCAGACTACATGAAGAGCTATCATTTAGCTTACAGCCTTCCATCTGAAGCACAATGGGTATATGCTGCACAGCAAGATATGAGAGCTACAATGGCTGCAGCTCCTAAGGCAGAAGCTAAAGAAGAAACAAAGGAAGAACCTAAAAAAGGCAAAAAAGCTAAGAAAGAAAAAGTCGCAGAAAAAGTAGCTACTACTGATTCTATGGCTAAGGCGCCAACAAGCGATGATCCAAGTTCTAGTTTTACAGCTACTACTGCAAAAATTTCTGATAACGCAGCTAGCCTTCAAGGTGACAGTCTTGCATTTTATGATCCTGCTGTTGCTGATGAGGTTAACGTTATCCCATCTGACAGAAAAGGACTTACTGCAAACTTTAAGCAAGAAGAAGGTGACTACACAGGTGATGGTTCTCCTTTCACAGTTCCGGTTATGTCTTATGCACCAAATGGTTTCGGTATCTACAACATGATTGGTAACGTTGCGGAGTGGACAATGGATGCTTACAGCCCTTCTACTTTCGCTTTCGTTTCTGATGTAAATCCTGTATTGTTATATGATGCAGAAGCTACAGACGGAGACCCAATGCAGCGTAAAGTTGTACGCGGTGGTTCATTCAATAGCCCTGCAAAAGATTTGAGCCCTTATGCTCGTGCTTATGAATTACAGAATGCAGCACATTGCTATATCGGTTTCAGATGTGTAATGGGTGCTCCGGAAATTTTGAGCAAAGCAACCGCTACTCGTAAAAAATCTAAAAAGAAATAAATAAGGCCTTTTTCCAATAACCAAGTTACAACCTCTTAAAAATTAATTAATCCATTTAAAATCATTGAATTATGAGCAGTACTCCTCAGAAAACAACAGGTAAGAAGAAAATTGGTCTTAATACGGTCATCTCGTGGGGTGCGAGTGTCGTGATCGTGGGTTTGATGTTTAAAATTCTCCACTTGAAAGGTGGTGAAATTATGATTGCTCTTGGTCTTTTGACAGAGGCAGTGTTGTTCTTCATCATGGGTGTCGCTGCAATGTCTGCAGAAGAAGAAACACCGGATGCTGCACATGCAGGTGGTAACGATTCTGGTCTTGATGATCTTTTGGCAAAAAATATTACTCCGGCTACAATCCAGAGATTAACAAAAGGTTTTGAGCAATTCAGCAAAACTGTTGAAACAGTTAATAGTGTTGCAAACACAGGTGCTGCTGCTCAGGGTATGTTTAAAGAAATAGAAGCTGCTACAGGTGATTTGAAAAAATTCCGTGAAAACGTTAGCAGTATTGGTGCAAGTTTTGATGCATTCGGTAAGACTTTACAGTCTATCAACCAAATGTCTGTTGCTTCTCAGACTATGCTGAAAGATTTCGAAACAGCAAGTAAGGGTATGCAGATGTATGCTAAGAACATGACAGATGTAAACGCTAGTTTTGATACATTCAGCAAGACTTTGTTGGCTATCAATGCTATGACTGTTTCTTCTCAGTCTATGCTGAAAGAATTCGAAGCAGCTACAAACGGCATGAAGGCATACAACAAGAACATCACAGACTTGAGCAAGGTTTACCAAGCTCAGCTGGATGCATTCAGAAAAAACTAATCCCATTATTTCAATTAAACTAATTTTATAGCATGGCAGGAGTAAATGAGACCCCTCGGCAAAAAATGATGGGTATACTGTATCTGGTACTGCTTGGTCTTGCAGCAACTACGATTACAGAAAAAGTACTTAATTCATTTAGAAATCTGACTGTTAGCTTGGAAGCATCTACTAATAATGTTCAGTCTACAATAGACAAAACATTTGCTTCTTTTGCTGCGTCAACATTAAAAGATGACCCTACCCGCGCAAAGCCGTTCTGGGACAGGGCTCAAAAAGTAAAAGCTGCAGTTGCAGAACTTGATGCTTATGTTACTGAAACTAAACAAACTCTTGAAAAAGAATGTGGTGGTTTTGATGAGGCAGAAGGTGATTACAAACAACGTGATAATGTGGAGATCGCTCCTAATGTCATGATTCTTCACAAACGCGCAGAAGTGTTGAAGAAGAAAATTGAAGAGACAAAAACTAAGATTTTAGCTGAATTAGGTCCCAAAGAAGCCGCTGGTTTCAAAATGGCACTTAATGCTGATGATCCTCCAAAAAGAAAAGGTGAATTGAAAAACACTTGGGAGCAGGCTTATTTTGGTGATGGTATTCCGTTGACAGCTGCTTTTACTGCTTTATCTAAAATTGAAGCAGATTTGAAAACAACTGAAGCTGATGCCATTAAGAGAATCTTAGGTGAAACATCTAAAACTGACTTGGTATTGGATCAGTATGCTGCTTTAGCAGTTCCTACTACTTCAAGTTATGTATTAGTTGGTCAGCAATATTCTGCTGAAGTATTCCTTACAGCATTCAGTAATTCTTTGAACCCTGATATCACTGTTGGTGGTCAAAAATTGAATGTTACTGGAGGTAAGGGTACTTACACAGTAAGTACTTCACACGAAGGTGAATTCAAATGGTCTGCTATCTTGCACATGAAAAAAGCTGATGGTACTATCGGTGAGTGGAAAACACCTGAAGTTGCTTACCGTGTTGCTAAGCCTTCTGCAGTAGTTTCTCCGGACAAGATGAATGTATTCTACATTGGTCTTCCTAACCCGGTATCAGTTTCTGCACCAGGTACACCAAAGGAAAAAATTAAAGTAACAATCAGTTCTGGTTCTATTACTGGTTCTAATGGTGCTTATCTTGTAAATGTTACTCAGTCTGGTAATGTTACAATCTCTATCTTCGGTGAAGATGGCGCTGGTAAGAGCACAAAGTTGGGTGAGTCTGTTTTCCGTTGCAAGCGTTTGCCTTCACCTCATGCTAAGTTTGCAGGTAAGAGTGGTGGTAATGTGCCAAGAGCTCAGTTGACTTCTGCAGATAGAATTTTTGCAGCTTTGGAAGACTTTGACTTTGATACTAAATTTACAGTAGGTCACTTTAAATTGTTTATCGCTAAGCCACGTCAAGACCCGCAAATAATGGAGTCAAGCAATATGATGCTTACAGCTCCTATGAAAGCGGCACTTAGCGGTGCAACAGCCGGTACAAAAGTTTATTTTGACGAAATTTTCGCAACTGGTCCTGATGGTATCAAGCGTCCTTTGGACCCGATCATTTTTACCGTGCAGTAATTGATTTATTAAAATGTTTATTATGAAAAAAAGTATTGTATTTGCAATTTTGATGGTTTTGTGCGCAGGTGTTACTTCTGACGTATCAGCAAAAGGCAAAAAAACTAAAACAAAGAAACCAGCTACTACAGAAGCTGCTACTACAACTACTGCACCTGCAGCAACAACATCAACTCCTGCTCCAGTAGCTGATGTGCCTTTTGAAGACACTGGTGTTGCTACTTCAGATGCTATTGTTGCTGATATTGATTCATTCAATTTCAATGATATCGTTTTGGATACTGCAAAGCCTACTGATGGTTACATGAAGTTGGCTAATCTGAAAGGTGCTAAGCCTTTCCCTTTCCCAAAAAATGATAAGAACAGTGCAAAGTTTTACAAACGTATCTGGAGAGAGATTAGTACTACTGATTCTGAAAATAGAATCTTCTCTATGCCAAACGAAACCTTGATTCAGTTTGTTATGGAAGGTATAAAGAACGGTAAGTTAGTTGCTTATGAAGATGAAGGTTTCAAAAAGAAGCTTTCTTACGTAAAAGTAATGGGCCGTTTCCGTGATAGCTCTATCATTACAATTACAGATACTACTACAGGTGAAATGACTGGTACCAAGACTGTATTGAATGATTTCAATCCGGATTCTGTTACTAAATTCGAAATCAAGGAAGATATCTTCTTTGATAAGGTTAGAGGTCGTGTTATTACTGAAATCATTGGCATAGGCCCATTGAAGAAGAACAAAACAACTAACGGTGTAGATATAGGTGATACGCACCCATTCTATCTTAACTTCAAACAGTGCCGTGCATTGTTTGCTGCTAAAGAAGTTGTTGATCCGCAAAGAGATATTTACAATATCAGCTTTGATGATATCTTCATTCAGCGTGCATTCAAATCTACTATTACAAAAGAGTCTAACCCTGCAAACATGAGAATTAAGGATAAATATCCTGATCATGAAAGACAGGTTAAGGAATCTAACCGTATCGAACGTGAAATCGCTCGTTACAAAAGGAATCTTTGGAAATTCTAATTGTAGTAAAATTGCTTATAGAAAAGGCATACCTTATGGTGTGCCTTTTT
>CANGMZ010000147.1 GCA_947454715.1 Chitinophagaceae bacterium | reverse complement strand
ATTGAGCACAAAAAAACTATAGATAAAATTCGCTTCATAATTCTGTTTCGTTTAAAAAATGTGGTTAATGATAAAAAATATCGGCATAGAACCGAATCGTATTATTCCGAAATTAAAGTATGTTAATGTAAAATAGCTCAATAGCAATACATTTTATAGCTGCAAATACCATTTTAGCAGAATTAATAGAACTTATTCCGATAGTGAAATAGATAATAAATCGCCGTGGCCTTTAAACACAAAGCGGTGCAGCACAATATGCTACACCACTTTTTCTATATCATTACTCCGTTCTCACGCATCTCTGTCACTGTTCAGGAGTAATTATTTTACTTCCTCATACTCTATTTCTTTTACGTCTTCCTTCTTGGTAAAGGTTCGCCTTCTTGGAGGTGCACATGCGGCAGTGCCACAGCAACCTGTGTTGGCAATAGCCTGATACAGGAAAAATGCACCAAATAAACCCATACCCCAATCATGTGCCTGCACTCCCCATCCTGCCATCCAAACGCCCAATGCCAACCTCACTATGCGCATCAGATGCCAATTGGTCATCAAGCCTTCCTTTATTGAACTCATTTGTCAAACTTTTTTAGATTGTACCAGCTACCGCCATTGTGTACTTCTTTAAACCCATTGGCAAGCAAAGTTGATTTTGCTGCGCTGCTCCTCATTCCCGACGCACAACAAGTAATTACCGGAACCTCTTTTTTCAGCTTGCTCATGCCACCTTGCAGTGCATTTAGCGGTATATTCACTGATCTGTTCAGGTGGCCACCCGCATACTCTGCAGGAGAGCGTACATCAACAATTATTGCACCGTTTGCCAGCAATTGTCCTAAATCTACTTTAGGCCCTATACCCAATAGTTTTTTTATTGTCTCTATCATTTTTATTAGTTGTTTGAGTGATAGTTAACATCGAGCCAGCTACCGCCATTAATGCAGTCTATTCCATTGCTTTTCAGGAAATTAGTTGCTTGTCCGCTTCTGCCACCAGATGCACAACACAACACAATATGTTTGCCATTTTTAAATGCGGCAATATTTGCCGGAATATCACTCAAAGGAATGTTTATACTCCCTGCCACATGGCCACCCATATACTCTTCACGTGTTCTCACATCTACCACCATCGCATTGCCCGACTTCAGTATTTCACCTACTGTTTGCATTTATTTACTTTTTTATTGTTCTTAATTCAGATTACTTTCTTCTTAACAGACTAAAGACTAATCCGCCCATTACCGCACCATATACACTACTATTAAGTGGCTTGGAGGTAATAAGACACTGGCCGGATGCACAACCCACAAAATACCAATAACACCACCCGGCCAATGCCCCTATAATTACTCCCGAAAACTCAAGTTTATACTGCAATAGCTTCTGCTTCATCAGTTCCCTGCTTCTTTTAATACAACAAATTTCCGGCTTTCTGATTTCCTGTTGCGGAACAATTGTTGGATAAGGGATTATTTATTTTTTACCCTTTGTATTGATGCCGAATGGCAGATATAACGGACAAAAACTTACAAAACTGGTCAATATGAAAATGCCGGACAATATGAGCAATACTATAGCAGTAGTGCCTTCTATCTTGTGCATAAAATATAATGCTATGACTACGGCAGCTACCAATATTCTTAAAATACGATCAACTGTACCCATGTTCTGTTTCATAAAATTTTCGTTTTAGATTACAGAGCAAAGCTACCATGCTGTATTTCCCCCAACGGGAACATTTGTTACATTACGCCTATAAAATTTCTATTGTGTTTCTACCTAGCTTCACTATGTCTTTATCTTCCATAGTACGCAACAGTCTGCTGATAGCTTCTCTATGGGTATGGAGTTCGTCTGCTATTTGTTGGTGGGTAATAAATAAGGTGCTGCTATTGGCTGCTTTGGCACGTTCATTAAGGTAATGCAACACTTGCTTGTCCATGTTGTTGAAAGCCACCAGATCTATTACTTCTATTAATTCCGAGAACCTGTTACTGTAGGTGCTGTTGATAAACGTTTTCCATTCCGGGTATTTCATCCATTGTTCCACCATGTCTACCGGCACTAGTAACACATCAGTATCATCTTCTGCAACAGCTTTCACGCTGCTTTTCTTTTGAGATTGGCAACAGTTAATTGCCAATGCACATGTTTGTCCGGGATATAAATGATACAGGAATATTTCTTTGCCATCAGGGTTCTGACGGAGTATACGCAATACACCACTTTGTACTATTGGCACAAATACTACCTTGTCTCCCGGCGACATCAATACCGAATCCTTAGGTATATGCTTTACTCGGGTATATCGGCTGATTTCAGCAAGCAATGCGGGGTCGGTAAAAATAGTATTGTTCATTTCCATGATCGGTAATCATATTACTATCGCAAATCTAATCATATACTTTTACTGTTCGTACATCTGTGGTTCTATACTTATATCCTGCGCTTATTTAACATTTTAACGCACCATTTCGACACTATACTCCGGTATAGCTTGCGTATACTTAACCTTTATAGCGGTAACTTTGAGTAGTGAGCACGAAAAAGATAAAACTGAGCATTCTCGACCAATCTATTGTAAGACTTAACGCCACCCCACGAGAGGCTGTAGACGAAACAATAGCTACAGCGAAATTGGCGGAACAGTTAGGGTACGCGCGTTTCTGGATATCAGAACATCATAATTCTACTTTTATTGCCGGCTCTGCTCCGGAGGTATTGATGGTGAAATTAGCCGATGAAACGAGTCATATAAGAATTGGTTCCGGTGGCATTATGCTGCCTAATCACAGCACGATAAAAGTAGCGGAGAACTTCCGTATGCTGGAAACCTTATTCCCCGGTCGCATAGATTTGGGCATGGGGCGAGCACCCGGCGGGGATCGTATTACGGCGTCTTTGCTCAATCCATCTAATGACTTTAGTGAAGAAAGCTACCTGCGCCAATTAGATCATCTGCAACGTTTTTTCAGAGATACTGCGGCTACACAACACGGCCCTATATTGGCAGTTCCTCAGTCAGCAACTATTCCCGCACAGTGGATACTCAGTTCCAGTGGTGGCAGTAGTGATATAGCTGCTAAATTTGGTATGGGGCTAGTGATTGCCCGTTTTATTAATGGTCATGCGCAGCCTGATATTGCTGATTTATACAGAACACGCTTCAAGCCTTCATCTCAACTAGATAAGCCACACGTAATGCTCGCGATTTCTGTGCTGTGTGCCGATACAGAAGACAAAGCAGCGGAAATGCGCAAGTTTGTAGATCATATTCTCCTTCAGTTTGAGCGAGGGAATTTTGAGCACCTTGGCAATTATGACGCAATCAAAGACTACCGTTTTTCTCCGGCCGAGCTGGAGCGTATTCGCAATAATAGCGGTAGAGTCATCTCCGGCACTAAGGAGCAGGTAAAACAACAGCTCCTTGCGCTTGCTGAAGCATTTGATGTAGATGAAATTATTGTCTCTTGTATGACAGATAATGCTACAGACCGCAAACACTCATTCGAATTGCTGGCAGAAGCGTTTGAGCTTTCAGCTGCAAACAATATTTAACTAAACCCACAATTCTTTTAATCGCTACCTTTCAGCATGTCAGACAATAACGATATCATAGTCCATACCAACAAACGCTTTGAAGAAGTCACTTATGAAGAAAAATTGGTAGTGGGTCGCAATTTCACTCGGTGTACTTTTTATAAGAGTAATCTTAAAGGTTGCACATTTGAAGATTGCAGCTTTATAGACTGTGTTTTTGAAAGTTGTGATTTGTCGCTGATTAAGCTCAAGGATACTTCTATTAATGGCATTAAGGTGATTGACAGTAAGGCAATTGGGGTAATCTGGTACGATGCAGGAAATCCGTTTTCAATCAGCTTCAATAACAGTAGACTCAGCTATTCCAGCTTCTTTGGTAAAAATCTTAAAAAGACAAAGTTCACAAATTGTATTGCCGATGAGGTCGATTTTAGTGAATGTAATTTAGTAATGGCTGACTTTGGCGGTACGGAGCTTACCGGTGCCCGTTTTGCAAATACAGATCTTACTCAAGCTAATTTTGTAGGAGCTCGTAATTACCTGATTGATACACAAAGCAATAAAATAAAGAAAGCCCGTTTCAGCCTGCCGGAGGCACTCTCTCTGTTATATGGACTGGAGATTATTATTCAGGAATAATACAAGCAACCTTTTGTTTCAGTACATAGATTACGTGTAAGTATTTTATCTTTACAACATGTCGGGCACGCAAACACTATCTGAAGAAAACTATCTGAAATCAATATACAACATTGGTCGCCTGAGCGTATCTGAAAAGATAAGCCCTACTGCCATAGCTGAAGCATTGGGGAACAACCCCGCATCGGTAGTAGATATGATCAGAAAGCTGGTAGATAAAAAACTCATCTCTTATGAGAAAACCAAGGGGGTGAAGTTTACCGACAAAGGCAGAAAAGCCGCACTACTCATTGTGCGCAAACACAGACTTTGGGAAGTGTTCCTGCACGACAAACTGGGGTATACCTGGGATGAGATACATGAGATAGCAGAGCAACTGGAGCACATTCAAGATCCTCAGTTGGCAGACAGGTTAGATAAATATCTGGGGTTCCCACAATTCGATCCTCATGGCGACCCTATACCTAAGTCTAATGGCGAGATTCCGATAACTTCTACTACCACTATGGAAGAAATGGAGTCGGGTAAAACATGCACTGTAGTGGGGGTCAAAGACACATCCTCTCCTTTCTTACAATACCTCAAGCAACTTAATGTAGGTATTGGTACACAAATCAGTATCGTTGAAAAGATTGCTTACGATGGCTCGCTGATTATTAAAATTGGCACCGACAGTAACACGACTGTCTCTAAAAAATTCGCAGAGAATATTCTGGTGAATAATTCTAAATAAATGTTAGAAAACGGAACGTATTGCCGATTTTGGGGATCAATACTATGTAGTATTTACAGAGTAATTCAAAGTGCTACATTATCTATTAATCATTAACACTTCCTGCTCCAAACCTTTTTTGTATTGGTTTAATAGCTTTATCAAGTGCTGTACTTTTTCATCTTTAATTTCCGGTGTGTTTAGTTTTTGCGCATCATACAATGCACTATTTCCATACTGCTCCAATAGTGTTTCTATATTGTCGGGGATGAAAAATGAAGCCCTGTCACCGAGGTGCTGTTTGTATTCCTGATAGTATATATTAATGCCCGCAAAATCATAATCACCAAAGTGCAGGTATGGGTTTGGGATAGATAACAACCAACGCATCAAATCCTTGCTTTGTTCCTGAGGGTAACGGCTTACAAATATTGGCTTTATATTGTTGAATAGTTGTTGTTGGGTATCTATATACCTGAAACTCTCGGCATTTTCGATGCCAACAATAGTCATGTCGGCGGGTAGTGTAAATGTTTCATAATCATAGATAAATGTGAATACTCCCGCTAATGGTTGAATAGGAAACGGCACTCCATTTAATGTAGCATTGACCGGCATAAATGTATTCACAAGAAATCCCTTAAATGTTCTCCCGGTGCGAATTTTAGAATGGCTACTCACCTGCACCATCTCTGCTCTTGTAGGAATTTCTTTTTTGAGCATTTGAATGTATTCAGATAAATCATTGATACCGAACTTATTAAACAACCAATGATGGATTGCCACGGTGTCCGCTATAAACATTGTTCGCTTGGTGCGCCCTGTAATACGTTGTAAAATAATACCCTCACTGACCAGTTCGTCAATGAGGGTATGTTTCAGTTGGCTGGCAGGTAGTTGCTCACCCGACGCCAGTTTAAATAATTTTTCTGCTATTGCTAATGATATTGTCATGCCAATGCTTCAGTGCCCTTTCTTATCAGGCGTTTTACAGTTGTTACGTGCTTACTATCTTTAGATAGCAAATAAGTATAACGATAGTCTGTGGCATTATATGAAGTAGGCGAGCTATTAATGAGCAGGATATTTCTGTCGTTAGCAAACTTCAGAATACCTTTCACATTGTTAGGATGCAGTTTACCTATCTCATCCATCATACAGTGCATACGGAAGTCCTTAAAGCGCTTAGAAGCACTGTCTTTAAAGACATTGAGCAACATAATATTGATCATTGCTTTTACCAGTATATCTGTACCCTCAGAACCTACATTGGTGAGTTTCTCTACCCATCCGCTGTCGTTATCGTTCTCTACAATTCTGAATTGCAGTTCAAATGAATCAGGCAGTCCGATTTCCTTTTCTTTTCTGGCATTAATCTCTCTGGCAAACTCTTTCAGCAGGGATACTGCTTTTTTGTTTTTGCTTTCGTTATCGCCTGTGGAGAATAAGTCGACCACTCCTAAGCCCATGCTATTTTGGTCATTGAATTTTTTGATCTCCTGTAGAAGTGCCACTATATTGTTCTTGCTTTCAGAAAGCTGTAGTCTTATACTTTTGATTACCCCTGCGAAGTTGCGTTCTTCAAAGTCGCGATTAATTTCAGTAATTACCTTTTGAATTTCACCGCCCTTAGATGTCAGCTCATTGGTCTCTTTACCTATCTGTCGGATAAGTGTTGCGAAACGTTCGTTGACACGTTTTTCGTACTGAAGTATTTTGTCTTCTTCGAGGAACTCGTCGAGCATCTCTGCAAATTCGATAAACTCTTCGCGCTCTTCTAAACGTGTTTTGAAACCAAATACGTTTTGCTGAGAGAAGTTGCCCAAGAATTTATTCACCGCAGCCTGAAGGTCGTTATAACGATCTTGAATAACGTAAATACGACTGTTAAGTGCGTCAATTAAAGCTTTAAGACCGGCTGTATTTGCGGGGCCTTTACTTTGCTGACCATCATACTCTGCTATCTGCTGATAGTGATCTGTCTGCTTAAAGCTATCGAAAGAAGACAGCCCCTCATTTATAATAGAAAGTTTGTTATTCAATTCATTGATGTCTGCTACTAACAAATCTATTTCTTGATGTATCTTCTGTTTTTGCAGGTTATACTTCTCCTGTTCATTCTCCAACTGATTTTCTTTCAGTCGCTTCTCTGTTTTGAATGCATCAATATGATCGAGCAGTTCCCTTTTGTCTTTGTTATACTCTGCAACTTTGTCTCTGTTCTCATTGATAAAGTCTAATTCCCGGGTAAGGGTTGTCAACTCTTTGTCAATGTCTGTAAGGCGCACCACATCAGCACCTTCTTGTTTCAGGTTAGTTGTCTGTTGTTGCTTTATTTCTGCAATGCGGTCTTCCGTTTCTTGTTTTTTGGTTTGCAGTTCCAGTTCCAGAGCAGCTATTTGCTCTTTTATCTGCTGATCTTCTGCTTTTATTTTCCTGTTCTGCTCTTTTTCTTTATTGTCCAGCTGCTTCTGTATGCCGGCTTCAATAGCAAAAAGATTTTTCTCTTCACTTATCAGCTCTTCCGATGCTGCTTCTATCTCTTGTGCTACCTGTTGCAGCAATTGCTCTTTTTCCTCTGCTGCCTTTCTTATCAGGTCAGCAAGCTTTACCTCATTAGACTGCATTTGGCCTTTAGACCTTTGCAGGTCATATTCCATTTGTCTTCTGCTGTTGTTCAGCTCTTTTATTCTGCCTTGATATCTTGATTTAAGCTTCCCTGATTCTGTATCTCTTTCTTCAACCTGTTTGTTAATCCCTGCTTTATTTGTCTCCAGTTTCTGCAGCCATTCTGTTTTTTCTCTTTCGTAATCAGCTACTGT
>CANGMZ010000146.1 GCA_947454715.1 Chitinophagaceae bacterium | reverse complement strand
TTTAGCTACGTAGATGCTCGCCTAAAAAATGTACCGGACAGTGCAAATGTGTTACCGTTTATTCCTCCCGCACGACTTCGCTCTGAAATCACTATTTCAACACCTAAAATCTGCAATGTATTCCAAAATGCTTATTTCCGTTTGGGGGTGAATCATAGTTTTGAACAGAACAGAGTATACCAGGTTTTTGGAGATACAAAGCCGGAGGTCTTGCCTGCGTACACTTTATTAAATATTGCTCTTGGTGGAAATATCATGTCTGATGGCAAAAAAGTATGCGCATTATATGTAAACATTGACAATATTACCAACCTGAATTATGTAGACTATATGAGCCGTTACAAATATGCAGCAAACCCAATGGCAAATGGCACTACACAAAAGTATGTTTATAATATGGGTAGAAACATTAGTGTTAAAATGATCTTTCCACTCGACTTTTCAAAAAAGGCAACTAAAAAATTAAGTGCAGAAAAGCTAGAAAAAGAGGAAGAATAAATATTCTAAATCAACATCAATCCAAAGAGCAGGACCAAGGTCTTGCTCTTTTTTTATTACAAATACTAAAAATACTGACCCAAACTTCAATTTTCTATTGATATCAAACAAACTGTAAATTCAAATGATCGTCAAGCTATTGAACACTTCTAAAATTGTTGATAAGTTTATTTTGTCTCTGTAGAATAAATTCCGAGGTTTGCATTCTGAAAGTGTTGCATGTAGTATTTTTTTAGTTAATGCATATCAAAAAAAACAGCTAATTATCAATGATAATCTGCTGTAAAATTGAAAAATATTAATAATCAATTAACTTGAAACAATACCAGTCAACAGAAAAATTCAATATGAATACAATAACTTTGTTGCACAACAAAATACGCATGAGATTTAATAAATATACTCTATTAAATATTGCTTTTCTGCTATCTGCATTAACGGTCAGTAAAACTTTAGATGCGCAGATAACTGTGACTGCGGGTTCTACCGCTGCAGCATTGGCAAGTACACTTGTTGGTCCGGGGGTAACAATTTCAAGCCCTGTGCTTACCTGTAATGCTCAAGCCAATGGCACATTCACTGTAACTCCAGGTACCGTAATAGGCACTGGCACTACAGTGTGGGGTATCAATACTGGCGTCATCCTATCTACAGGTAAAGCAACACAAGCAGCAGGTTTGGAAACTACTAATGCCAGTACCAACTTAGCAGCTCCCGGGGACCCTACATTAACCACATTAGCAGGTGCAACTACTTATGATGCTTGCATATTAGAATTTGACATCATACCTACGGGCGACACCATTAAATTCAATTATATATTTGGTTCTGAAGAATATAACCACTCTACTTGCGGACCCTATAACGATGCTTTTGCCTTCTTTATTTCTGGTCCGGGTATTGCTGGGTCTCCAAATATCGCATTGATACCGGGCACTACGATTCCTGTTACAGTAAATACTGTAAACAGTGGTGTACCAGGTGCAGGCTACACTACAGCCAATTGCACTGCAATGGGTGCAGGTTCACCGTTTACTACATTGTTTAATGATAATACAGGTGGTAATCGTTTTACAATGAAGGGTTTTACCAAAGTGCTGACAGCTGTGCATGATGTAATCCCTTGTAATACATACCATCTTAAATTAACAATTGCAGATGCTGGTAATGCAGGATATGATTCTGAAGTATTTATTGAGCAAGGAAGTATTTCTTCTGTAACCAATGTTACCACACAAACAGTATGTGCAGGAAGCACTACGACGTTGACTGCAACTCCTGCAGGCGGCACATGGACAAGCAGCAACACAGCAATAGCTACAATAGACCCGGCGAGCGGTGCAGTAACAGGAATTGCAGCAGGAACAGCAAATATGACTTATACAACAGGGGCAGGTTGCTATAAAATAACTGCACTAACAGTCAATCCTTTACCAGTGATTACAGGTGTTACCTCAGCTTGTATCAGCTCATCTATTACACTTACAGCAACTCCTGCAGGTGGTACATGGGTAGGCGGTGCTCCGGCAATTGCTACTATAACATCAGGCGGCCAAGCTACAGGTATTGCATTGGGTATAGCACCTATTACATATACTGCACCAACAGGTTGCGTTATTACCGGCACTTTCACAGTATATAATCTTGCACCAAATTATGGTCCAACAACAGTTTGTCAGGGCTCTACCATTGCACTCGGCAATTCTACCGCAGGTGGCACATGGAGCAGCAGCAATACAAATATAGCTACTGTGACAGCAGTTACCGGAATTGTGACAGGCGATTCAGCCGGAACCACTACAATCACTTATTCAATGGGCGGCAGTTGTTATTCAACAACAGATGTGACAGTTACAGCAAGACCTGCACCACCTACAACAACAAGTGTCCATTTTTGCGAAAATGCCAATTCAACATCATTAAACGCATCAGGCATTAACCTTTTGTGGTACAGTACTGCAACAGGAGGCACAGGAACATCTATTTCACCGGTACCTCCTACTACTAGTACCGGAGCTACAGTGTGGTATGTTTCACAAACGATTGGGGGTTGTGAAAGTATTCGTGTACCACTTACAGTAACTATTAACCCTTTGCCAACATTTAGCATAACAGGTACTCCTAGTGCATGTCTGGATGACACACTTACATTCGGAGTTACAGGTATTGTAACGCCATCACTCTATGCGTGGACTATTCCAACAGGAACAACTTTATTAACCGGTGGTACACTTAATGCAAGCACATTAGCAATCAAGGCAACTAATGTTACTACTCAAAAATTATATCTACAGGTAATTGACGCAGCAACAGGCTGCTCAGGTAGTGACTCTGTACAAATAACGGTAAATACCCCTCCTGTTGCAGTAGCTTATACCCCTGAGAATGCGTGTCTAGGCGATACAGTTAGCCTTGCTCTTAGCGGCCATTCTAATGACGCTTATACTTACAATTGGACAGTAGATCATATTCCATTGAACACACAAACTGTATTTTCAATAGTGACACATAATTCCAATAGTGGGGGCCCTTACTTAATCAGCTGGAATGATACAGGAGCTCACGTTATTTCTGTTCAAGCAATACCTAACAATGGCGGTTGTCCATCAAAACCGGTTCTTGACACGGTAAAAGTGCATTCATTACCTGATGCTAATTTTACTTATCGTTCTTTCAAAAATCCGCCTTGCTTGGATGACAGTCTTTATTTCACAGCAAGAACTTATGACTACAGCAATACTTATTCTTGGACACCAAGTCATTCGTTTAATGACCGTACAGGACCAGATTTATGGGCAATAATGGAATTACATACAACAGATGTAGTTTTAACTGTTACTAATCCTTTTGGTTGCAAAGCAAGTACAGATATCTCAATTACTTCAGACCCATGTTGCCGTGTAGATTTCCCTTCTGCGTTCACACCAAATAATGATGGTAAAAACGATGCATTCCGCCCTATCTTCACTAGCGAAGGCAGAACAATCACTGGTAGTAATTCAGACCTTTCCAGCTACCATAGATTTCATATTTTCAGGATAGAAAATCGCTGGGGACAAACTGTATTTGAAACAACAAGTAACTACCCTGAGTGGGATGGAACATTTAATGGTGTAGCTCAGGATATGGGTGTTTACTATTACTTTATTAGTTTCGATTGCGATGGTGGCACTATTGTCCAGAAAGGTGATGTAACACTTATCAGATAACAATTACAACATAATCTTATTAATGACAAAGCCCTTGCGAAGAGAATCGCAAGGGCTTTGTTCGTTTATATCAATTACCAATATTAATATAACGAAAATAATATATTTTTAAAATTGTGTGCAAAGGGATAATAAAAAAACAGCGCACAAAATGTGCGCTGCTCAGTATTATTATTTCGCTCCAACAGGAGTAGTATTTTACTAGATGATCAACATAGCATCTCCATAGCTGAAGAAGCGATATTTTTCCTTAATTGCTGTTTCGTAAGTATGCATCATCAAATCAAAACCCGCAAATGCACAAGCCATAATCATCAGACTTGTTTTAGGCAGGTGGAAGTTGGTAATCAATGAATCAGCAATAGAGAATTCGTAAGGAGGGTGAATGAACAAATTAGTCCAACCTTCTTCCGGCTTCAAAAGGCCTTGTGCTGTTACAGAACTTTCCAATGCACGCATTGTAGTAGTACCTACAGAACATACATGGCGCTTTTCCATCTTAGCCTTATTCACAATATTTGCAGCATACTCATCAACTTTAAAGTATTCAGCATCCATTTTGTGCTTAGACAAATCTTCAACTTCAATTGGACGGAAAGTACCAAGTCCGGTATGTAATGTAGCCTCAGCAAATTTAACACCTACAATTTCAAGTCTTTTGATCAACTCACGACTAAAGTGCATACCTGCAGTTGGCGCAGCAACAGCACCTTCATATTTAGCGTAAACTGTCTGATAACGTTCTTTATCTTCTTCTTCAGGCTTGCGCTTGATGTATTTTGGCAATGGTGTTTCCCCCAAAAGATCGAGTTTATCTCTGAACTCCTGATCTGTGCCATCAAACAAGAAACGAATGGTACGGCCACGTGAAGTAGTGTTGTCAATTACTTCTGCAACCAATTCATCGTTATCACCAAAATACAATTTGTTACCTACACGAATCTTACGGGCAGGATCCACAATCACATCCCAAAGATGATTAGGTTTGTTTAATTCACGCAAAAGAAAAACTTCAATTTTTGCGCCGGTCTTTTCTTTACGGCCATAAAGACGCGCAGGGAAAACCTTAGTATTATTTACCACCATAACATCCTTGTCATGGAAAAAGCCAAGGATATCTTTAAATACTTTGTGCTCTATCTTACCAGTATCGCGGTAAACCACCATCAGGCGGCTTTCTTCACGTTTTTTGGCAGGATGTTGTGCTATGAGATTTAACGGTAATTCGAACTTAAATTGCGACAACTTCATAAAAAAGAAAAGATGTTTTAAAAGTGTGCGAAGTTACCGAATTTTTTAGTTATTAACACGTTTTTTTTGTATAGCACTAATTTAAACATCTCATCACGACTCGTTTCATAGTTGTTAATTTACATATCGAGATTGCTTCAACTATCAATTTTGCTATTTTCTACCGTAACTTTGCAACATGCAAATTCAGGAATTAACTCACCTTATACCCTCAGAATTTTCTGAACATTCGAGAGTATGGATATATCAAAGTAGCAGGGCGTTTATTGAAAAAGAAGCAAATGAGGTAAACGAACAATTATTTCAGTTTTATTCGCAATGGCAAGCACATGGCGCACCGGTGAAAGGATGGGCTAAACTACTATTCGGTCAATTTGTTGTTGTACTGGCAGATGAAAGCGATGTAGAAGTTACTGGTTGCAGTACAGATAGCTCAGTGAGGGTCATTAAAAGCCTGGAAAGACAGTATGATGTCAACTTCTTCGACAGGATGATGATTACCTTTCTGAGAAAGGGTAAAGCAGATATGCTACCATTTAATCAGATTCAATATGCACTTGACAAAGGTTTTATAGATAAGGATACCCTGCTTTTCAACAATGTGGTTACCACTAAAAAAGAATTGCTGGAAAAATGGTTAGTACCACTTAGCCAAAGTTGGTTAGCCGACAGAGTAAATCTTGATGCAGTAAATAACTAAAAAGAACAACCCGTTTCTGTTTGGAAACGGGTTGTTCTTTTTACGAAATCACTTTCAGATACCTTACTGTTTTCAATTGTCTTAATATCGTATTACTTTCCAGAGATCGTCACCTTGCCACTGAATTTACCATGAGGTGTATTAACATTGACAAAGTAAATACCCGCAGGCGCATCAACATGCAAATCAACTTTCTTATTAGTAACACAAGTCATTTCAGACATCTTCTCTCCTATCATATTAGTAATAACTACTGTAGCTTTTTCAGAATAATCAGAAGCTATATTAACACTAAAGGAACCACTATTGGGATTAGGGAAAATATTCACATCTGTAATACCACCATTCGTAACATTTTTAATGCCCGTTGGCGTCTTATAGTAAGTCTTTTGGTAGCAACCATTCTTTGTAGTAATTACCCAATAATACTTACCTATAAAATCAGGTGAAGCATTAAAGTAGCTCTGATTAGTTTCACCAGACAATAGTGTTGAATCAAGTGTCAAAGCATCATCATATCCCCACTGGTAAGACTGCTCATTGCTTGGAGTACAGTTAAAGTAATCAGCAAAGTAGAATACTTCAGGATGATCTGCTGTTGCAGGATTAACAATCACAGCAAATGAATCACGACTGGTACAAGTAAAGCCGTTAATATTTGCAGAAACATATACCCATGATTGACCCGGAGCAGTGAAATTAACCAGACAATATTGATCTGTAGTACCTGTTGCCCACACCTGCGCATTGTAAGAAGACCAAGTGTAAGACACACCAATTGACGGTACAGTAGCTGTTCCAAAATTCTGATACATTGTCCCTTCACAAAGGTAAGAAGGAGACATTGTTGTAATTACCGGTGCCGCAGGAGGGGCAGGTTCAACATTTGCATGTACTACCTGAGTATTGACACAACCATTTGCAGTAAGGGTAAAGTTGTAAGGAACCGGAATTATTGCAGTGCCCGGAACATTTATTAATGTCTCATTAATAATATAAGTACCTGTTGTACCTGCAGGAGTTATTCCTACAACTGTTGGACGAACCCAGGCAAATACTGTACCTGTAGTCAACGTATTAGCTATATATAATATTGGACTGCCAGAGCAAACCGTAAAGCTCGTATCTGTAGTCAATACAGGCAATGGCCTAACTGTAACGTTGAGGTTTTCAACATTAGAACAACCGGCAGCAGTAAGTGAGTATACATAAACTACATTCACAGCAGCGGGACTAGTGCTAATCAATGTTTCTGAAACAGAACCTGTATCTGAGTTTGCTGCATTAGAGATCAATGGAACAACCGCCCTTGACCAAGAATATGCTGTACTGACTGTTGTTGCAGTTGGCACATAGCTAAAAGGACTACCGCTACAAACACTTGCAGTAAGCCCACTTGTAAGTGCCGGAATAGGATGTACTGTAATGGTATCGAAGGCATAAGCAGAACCACATACATTCGTATATGTATAACTGATAATTGCTGTACCGGCGGCACCGGCTGTTACTACCCCACCTGATGTTACTGAAGCAACTGAAACGTTAGAAGAGCTCCAAACACCGCCTGTAGTGCTGTCAACTAGTGTCACAGAAACACCTGAACATAGCTGCGCAACACTGCCGGTAATAGTATCAGTAAATGGTAATGGGTTAACCCTGATAGTATCTGAAGTATCTGCCACACCGCAGAAATTAGTAACAGTATAATGAATTACAACTAAACCAGTATCTACAGGGAAAACCTGACCAGTTGCATCAATTGTAGCTATAGCCGTATTGTTGCTAGACCAAACGCCACCTGCTGCTGCAGTAACAGTGTCTGTAAGTGTCATTGTTGAACCAATACATACAAAAGTTGAGCCTTGGATCAATCCTGCAACCGGAGCAGCAATAATTGTCATTTGATAATTTGCAGTATCAGACCCGCAAGAGTTGGTTAAAATATATTGTAACGTATCTGTTCCTGCACTTATTGCGGTAACAACACCTGATGCATCTATTGTTGCAATACCTGTATGTATACTAGACCATGTACCACCAATTACGGTTGAAGTAATAGTCATTGTAGAACCA
>CANGMZ010000145.1 GCA_947454715.1 Chitinophagaceae bacterium | reverse complement strand
GGGTAATTTCTGGAACAAATACAGTTTGCGAAGGGGCAATTACGACATTCAGTTCTGGAACTGTTGGTGGTACATGGAGTACCGCAGATGCAACAATAGCGTCAATAAATGCTAATTCACCAGTTGGGGTAGGAGGCGTTCATGCCGGGACGACAACTATATCATATACACTTGGTTCAGGTTGTTTTGTAACACGTGGAGTAACGGTTAACACCACACCGGTTGCAATTGCAGGTACTTTAGCTTCATGCCTAGGTACTCTGACAACACTATCTGATGCGACTGCAGGTGGCTCATGGACAAGCTCAACTCCTGTAGTTGCTACAATTACCGCAAGTGGTGTTGTTTCTGCAGTTGCTTCTGGAACATCAACAATTAGCTACACTTTAGGGGCATGTCGTGCAACTGCGGTTTTCACTTCTTTAGCACCAATACCTGCTGGAATTACAGGATCTAGTTCAGTTTGTGAAGGAGGAATAATTACACTTACGGATTTAACAGTAGGTGGGGCATGGTCAAGTAGTAACACTTCTGTAGCTACTATTAATTCTAGCGGAGTATTGACCGGAATTTTAGCTGGGACAACAACTGTGTCTTATGGTACTGGATGTGGTGCTCCAAGTGTTAAACTTATAACAGTTAATCCGACACCTTCAATAATTACGGGAGGTTCTACCGTGTGTGAAGGTTCTGTTGTTACCTTGTCAAATACATTAGCAGGTGGTACATGGGTAAGTGGATCTACTTCTAATGCTACAATCAATGCATCTTCAGGTTTATTGACTGGTGTGCTGGCTGGTTCTGCAAATATTACTTATACTGTGGGTACTTGTACAACATCAACATCAATTACAATTAATTCAACCCCGGTTGCTATTGGTGGAATATTTGCTTCATGCCAAGGAACTTCAACTACATTGACAGATGTAACACCTTCCGGTACATGGTCAAGTGATGCGGTATCTGTAGCCACAATATCAAATAGTGGTGTTGTAAATGCGTTGAGTGCAGGTAGTGCTAATATTTCATATACATTAGGGACCGGTTGTTATGCAACATCAGTATTTACAGTTAATGGGAATCCTTCAGTGATAACCGGAACAAGTGCTATCTGTCAAGGTACTGCAACCACATTTGCAAACGCTACAGTAGGAGGTACATGGTCAACAAGTGACGGTACAATTGCAAGTATTGATGCCTCTTCTCCTGTAAATATAAGAGGTGTTAGTGCGGGTGTAGCAAATATTACGTACACATTAGGAACAGGTTGTTCTGCAACGGCTCCAATCACAGTTAATCCAAATCCTTCATCTATCGGAGGTACTACTGTTTCTTGTCAAGGAACTTCAACTACATTGACAGATGTAACACCATCCGGTACATGGTCAAGTGATGCGGTATCTGTAGCCACAATATCAAATAGTGGTGTAGTAAATGCGTTGAGCGCAGGTACTGCTAATATTTCATATACATTAGGAACTGGTTGTTATGCAACATCAGTATTTACAGTTAATGGGAATCCTTCAGTGATAACTGGAACAAGTGCTATCTGTCAAGGTACTGCAACCACATTTGCAAACGCTGCAGTAGGTGGTATATGGTCAACAAGTGACGGTACAATAGCAAGTATTGATGCGTCTTCTCCTGTAAGCATAACAGGTGTTAGTGCGGGTGTAGCAAATATTACTTACACATTAGGAACAGGTTGCTACGCAACTGCCCCAATTACAGTCAATGCACAGCCTGCAGCTATTGGTGGTACAATTGTTTCTTGTCAAGGAACTGCAACTACTTTAACAGATGCGACTCCTTCTGGTACATGGGCAAGTAATGATACTTCAATTGTTACAATTTCTAGTGGCGGTGTCGTAAATACCGTTAGAGCAGGTACAACTAATATTTCATATACTTTAGGTACAGGCTGTAATGTAACAACTCCATTTACGGTTAACGCTAACCCTGCACCTATTAATGGATATCCATCTGGATTTGATATTCCTATTTCTATTTGCCAAGGGTCATATTTTGCAGTTTATGATACTACGTCTGGTGGAACATGGTCAACAAGTAATAGTGCAATAGTTACTATTAGTGTAGATTCTTATTATGGAAATTATTTACACGGAACAGCTTTGGGACCATATTTGGGAACAGCAACAATAACTTATACATTGCCCACAGGTTGTTACGTTACTCAAGCATTTTATGTAACAGAAACACCACGAATTAGTGATAGTATTATAATCGCTGGAGGCTATTTCTGTGCCGGAAATACAGATACGCTACATGCTCCCATTTATACAGGTTCTGGTGAGTTATGGTTTTCTAATTCACCTTCTGTTGCAACTATTTCTGAAAGCGGTGTATTATCCGCACTTAGTGAGGGTAATACAACAATTGAAGTTAGGTATGCAGGGTGTGTTGATTCAGCTATAGTACATGTCCTACCTAGTCCTGCAGCGATTATAGGAACTGATACTATTTGTAAAGGTGCAGTTACAACACTTGTTAATACCACGCCAGGTGGAACATGGTCAACAAGTAATGGGGCTATTGCTACAATAAGTGCGTTGTCTCCAGTTACGATTAAAGGAGTTGGCACAGGTGCCGCTAACATTAGTTATACCTTAGGTTCTGGTTGTTCTTCAGTAGCTCATTTTTTAGTTAATGCATCGCCGTCAGCTTCTATAACTTCAGCTCATGATGTATGCAATAATTACTCTGGAAACATATTGTTTTCTGGAACAAACGGAGATACAATAACTTACAATATTGATGGTGGTTCAAATATTACTAATGTACTGACAGGTGGTACTTATTCTTTAAGTACAGGTATTGTTACTTCATCTCATTCCTACGAATTGGTAGAGGTACATAATGCAACTTGTGCGACTACAATTGATACTTTTGTTTATATCTCTCCAGTGCCAATGCAATGGGTAGGCGGTGTAGCTGGTCATGAATCTGATTGGGCTAATAGTAACAACTGGTCATGTGGATTTGTACCAGGTGATACTACTAATGTAATAATCCCATCAGGTACAACATATAGTCCTCAAATTACTGCATCTAGTTCCGTAAGTGTAAAAAATCTTACTATAGCTTCTGGTGCAACTGTAACTGGTGGCAGTAGTTCATTCTTGTACGTCAAAGGAGCATTGAGCAACAATGGAACTTATTCGGGTAGTGGTATACTTTCTCTAAATAATAGTTCTGCCCAAACAATTACTGGTATTGGAAGTATAAGTAATTTCCAGTTAGTTAATACTGCAGGAGCAACAATCAATACAGGTTCAAGAATGACTATTACTAATTCTTTGTATGTTAGTAATGGTACATTGACTACACATGATAGTCTGGTCTTGGCATCTGATTCTACTTATAGTGCAAGAATAGCACCTATACCATTTGGTGGTTCTATTTCAGGTAATGTGCGTGTTATGCAGTATATACCTGGTGGTTATCGTCGTTACCGCTTTTGGAGTCACCCATTCTCTACATCAATTTCTTTAGGTCAGGTAGAAAACTATATAGACATTACAGGTACTGGTGGTTATATAAATGGATTCACTACTACTGGTTCTAACAATCCTTCTGCTTTCAGATATAATCCATTGAGAGCAAATGCATCATTAGGTTCTGATCCTGGATGGATTGCATTTACCAAAATAAATGCTTCAGCTGCAGATACTAACCTTTTGCATAAGTATCAAGGTATCAGATTGTTTTTCAGAGGTATTAAGGGCCAAGGTCTAAGTTATGCAACTGATATTCCAAGTCCTGCTACTGTTGCTATGGTCGGTCCAGTAAATCAGGGAGATCAGGCTGTGCCATTAAGTAAGGGCTCATCTGCTAATCAGGACTACAACATGATTGGTAATCCGTATGCATCTCCTGTTGATTTAGGAACTGTGATGTATAATGCTAAAGCTGCCGGATCGATTACTGGTACTGCATTCTATGTTTGGAATCCATACCTTGGTGCAGGTGGACAGTATGAAACAATTACTATTGGTTCAGGTGCGCCGACTCCATATTACATGCAAGCAAATAGTTGTTTCCAGATTAGAGCCGCATACAATGGTGCTGTAATCAACTTCACTGAAAATGATAAGGCTGCCGCTGCAACGACCCAATTACTTAAGTCTTCTGGTGATGGAGTAGGATTGACAATTTCTGATGCTAATTATCATCCTTGGGATATGCTATCTGTTAAGTTTAATAACAGTGCAACTAATGATGAAGATGTAAATTTTGATGCTCAGAAATTATCAGGAGCAGATTTAGATTTCTATACATTATCTGCTGATGGCACTAAATTAGCAATTGATGCTCGTCCATATAATGTAGACAATGTAATTCCTTTAGGTATAAACACTACAGTTGCTCAAGAATATATTATAAAGGCTGATCATGTTGTAGCGCCTGGTGGTGCTAATATCTATTTGCATGATAAACTTTTGAATAGACATGTTGAACTAACTCAGGGTACTGAATATCGTTTTACTATCAGTAAAGATGATGCTACACAAGGAAACCAAAGATTTGAATTGAGCATGAAACCAACTGCTACAGTTGCTGCTAATACTGGTTTTAACGTTAAGTTGATACCTAATCCAGCAACAGATCAAGTATCTGTTACCTATTTATCAGACAAAACAGAAAAAGTATCTGTAAGAATTCTTGATATTTCGGGTGTCGCAGTTTACAGTAAAGAACTGGGAACAGTACAATCTGGATTATTGAATATTTCCTTAACTGATTTTGCTTCCGGTGTTTATATGGTTGAATTAACATCAGGCAGCTACAAATCAAGTTATCGATTGATTAAAGAGTAGTATTTTATTTTATATTTTTTAAAAAAGGTGTTGGTATATAGACCAACACCTTTTTTTATTGATTATTCTATCTGCAAAAAATATTTGTTTCATGTGATTTGTTGTTCCCTGTGCTGACAATTCTAGTTTATTCTTTTGTTATCAAATAGCTTTTCTTCGTAATCACTACCTGCATGTGTTTAATTTTTAGCTAAATAATATTAATAAATAAGTACTTATTAATCAATTGTTAGTATATATATCTATATTTATTTAAATAGAAAGTATTGTGCTAAGTTATTTAATATGTCAATATTAACAATTCATTTTGCGCTAGTTTTAGTAGTTTTTGCGCCATTAAGGCTACTTTCGCTTGTAAATTCACAAATAATATTAAGTATTATTTGAATATATTTAATAAGCTAACCATCGAAAGCACTTATGCGTCTATTTTTACTTGCTCTTTTATTTTTTACATTTCCTTCTTTTGCAGATCAACATTATGCTCCATTTTCTGCAAATTCAGTTACAGGGGCGGGATCATATTGCCAAAGTGCGACTGCAACAGCGGTCTCATTTACATATAATACTTGCGTTTCCGGTTCAGGTGGAACAGTCTATGGAGATGCTTACACGGTATATTGGTATAAGAATTCAGTAAACAGCACAACTGGTGGCTCACTAGTGGCTACAATATCCGGTAATGCTGCAACTAATTCAACTGGAGTCGTATCCTATATCCCTTCTACAACTACAATAGGTACGTATTATTATTATTGCATTATAAGCTACACGGCAACGGGAACATGCGGTACAGGTGGAACATTGACAAGTCCGTCAGCAATACAGGTAACTGTTTTAGGAACACCATCAGTAATAACAGGTACAACCACTATAGCGCCTTCTGTTTCATCTTCATTAAGTAATGCAACTGTAGGTGGTGTATGGACTAGTAGTAATACGTTAATCGCTTCAGTCAATGCTAGTACAGGTGTACTGCGAGGAGTTGCAAATGGTGCAGCAACAATTACATATTCTACTGGTTGTGGTACGGCTGCAACAACAACAGCAAATATAATTTCAGCTTTAACCTGGTATCAGGATAATGAGAGTGATGGTTGGGGTAATCCACTGATATCACAATCAGCAGCTGCAAAGCCAACAGGGTATGTATTAAATAGTCAGGATTACAATGACAATAATGTTAATGCAACAGTTTGGGCAAATTTAGGTACAACCGGATTTACACCCAATCCTGCTATATATAATTCTATCGCAATAGATTCGTCTACAGGGTACACTTATGTTTCGTATCTGGAAAACAATACGAAAGGTACAGTTATGAAGTACAATGGTACTGCATGGAGTACCGTCGGTACTAATCAGTTTACTGCGGGTCAGAATTTATACAGTTCTTTGGCAGTAAGTACCACAGGTACTCCATACATGGCATATCAGGATGGCTATCAGGCATCTTGTATGAAATTTAACGGAACAAGTTGGGTATATGTTGGTAATCAGAGTTTTACACCCGGAGGGGCAACTTACACATCTCTGGAATTAGATGGCACGAATACTCCTTATATGGCTTTTGTTGATGCTTATTATTTATATAATGGGAAAGCATCTGTATTCAAATTTAATGGAACATCATGGGTGGCAGTTGGTGCAGAAGGTTTTTCAGCCGGAACAGCAAGTTACACATCATTAGCTATAGATGCATCAGGAAATTTATATGTTGCTTTCGAGGACGGGAACAATTCAAATAAAGCAACCGTAATGAAATATACTTCAGGAGGTTCATGGAGTATATTAGGGTCTGCTGGTTTCTCTGCAGGTACTGCAACATATACCTCAATTGCCGTAGACAGAACAGGGACTCCCTACGTGGTGTATAATGATGCCGGAAATAGTAACAAGGCTACGGTAATGAAGTATAATGGAACCAATTGGGTCGTTGTAGGCAGTACCGGAATTTCTGCGGGTGCTGCAACATATACTTCAATAGCTTTAGATCTTTCGGGTGTGCCATATATAACTTATGCTGACGCTGGTAATAGTGGTAAAGCTGTTGTTATGAAATTTGACGGAACATCATGGACGTCGGTAGTAACTTCAACAGGTTTTTCTGCAGGTAGTGCCACCCATACTTCTATTGCAGTAAGTAAACAAGGTATTCCAACAGTATTTTATTGTGATGGTAGCGTTAGTAGCAAGGGTACTGCTATGACGACAATACCGGTAAGAGGTGCACCAACAACACCGGTAATTACAGCTTCTCCGTCTTTATCATGTTCGGGAGCAACTGTAACACTTTCAGTTGCAAGTGGTTCTCTGAATGACGCTACGGATTGGGTATGGTATAAAGGTAGTTGTGGTGGCACGTATGTGGGAACTGGAACATCAATAACAACTACAGTGTCATCAACAACTAATTTTTACTGCCGTGGAGAAAATGTATACTTCACATCTCAGGGTGAATGTGGTTATGCAAAAGTAACAATCAAACCTACACCTACTTGGTATCAGGATAGCGATGGTGATGGTTGGGGAAATCCGTCCGTTTCAACATCATCATGCACGCAGCCTAATGGTTATGTGCTCAATAATTCTGATTGTACTGATGCTTCTGTAACGAACACAGTGTGGTATAATTTAGGTACTTCGGCACTTACTTCTTCTTCAGGAACATATACCTCTCTGGCATTTGATAATAGTGGTGTTCCCTATGTGTCTTTCCTTGAAAATAGCACTAAAGGATCTGTAATGAAATATACCGGCAGTGCATGGACCTATGTTGGTTCATCTCAATTTACCTCTGGTCAAAATTTATATAGCTCACTGGCAATAAATAGTTCCGGTACACCGTATATGGCTTATCAAGACGGTTATCAGGCTTCATGTATGAAATTTAATGGTACATCATGGGAATATG
>CANGMZ010000144.1 GCA_947454715.1 Chitinophagaceae bacterium | reverse complement strand
ATGAATACAGCCCCAAACAACCCCCTTCCTGCCAATATCTCCTCTCTGGCATTAAGTAATGCACAGGCGCAAGTCGGCCAGCAAGAATCGCCAATTGGCAGCAATAGTGGCCCTATGGTCGATAAGTACTTGTTGTCGGTAGGTCTGAAACCCGGTTATGCCTGGTGTCAGGCATTTGTTTACTGGTGTTATGCTCAGGCAGCAGCACTACAAAGCCGCAGATGCCCGGTTATAAAAACTGCAGGCGTGCTCGACTGTTGGAATAAAGTAGCGTTGTCACAGAAAATAACTAAGATAGCCGCATTGGCTAACCCGCAATTAGTAAAGCCCGGTCAGCAATTCATCTTAATGTTCAGTAATGGTAGTGGGCATACAGGCATTGTAGAAAAAGCAGAAAACCAAACCATATATACTATTGAAGGTAACAGCAACAACGATGGTAGCAGGGAAGGATTTGCTGTAGTGCGGCATCAACGTAAACTTACGGATAAGGCATTGCAAGGTTTTATTATGTACACCTAAACCAATCAGCAGTGAAACACATAAAGCAAGACCTTGAAAGAAACATAATTATTCCGCCTTGGTCAGATTGGTGTCAGACTTCTGATAGCCAGGACGATGATGAAGATGTATTTGTAGAACAGGAAGAACTGCTCATACCTTTTTCCCGCACAGGTGCAACTGCAGCAAAACAGGATATGAGTCGCGGATAGAAATAACACCTAACAATAACACAATAAAGAAGCCACAAAATGGGAATAGTAAATATAACCCTTGCTAATGGAAGACTAGGGTCAACACTCCAGACCAATGACGGTATCGTTGGTTTGGTGCTCACAGGTAATGCTGTGCCGGGTACTTATGAAATAAGTACGCCTGTATTGATAACTGGCCTTGATGGTTTGAACGTATTGGGGATCAATAACAGCAATAACCCCTTTGCATATAGACAGATTAAAGAGTACTATGAAGAAGCAGGTACAGGTGCGCGTTTATATTTTATGCTTACAGGTGCTGATGTTACAATCACTGATATAGCTGATATGGGTAACGAACACGGTGCGAGGGTATTGATTGATTATGCCGCAGGTAAGATTAGAGTACTGGGTATAATGACTGATGATGTTGCAGTAGCCGCCTCCACATCAACACCGGTTACAACAGCAGAAGGCATTAATGATGGTATATACACAGCTGCAACAAGAATGAAAGTAATGTGTGATCATTATTTTCAGGCACAGCAACCGTTCAGAGCCATAATAGGTGGCACGTCATATTCCGGTGACATTGCGGCGCTCAGAGATATGACTACAGGCACAACCAATAACAGAACCTCGATATTGGTGGGGAATACACAAGCGGGTGCAGGTGCCTGTTTGGGGCTGCTATTGGGAAGGCTGTCTGTGATTCCTGTTATGAGAAAAGTGAGTAGGGTAAGAACAGGTGCAATGACCAATAGCAGTGCCTATCTGGGTAGTGACAGGCTGGAGATTATACTCAATAATGCGCCGGTAATTGCAAGTAAAGGATTTATTACATGGTGTATGTATCCAAATGTGTCGGGCTACTTTTTCTCAGGTGACGATACTTGTAGCAGCACTACAGATGATTATCACTTCCTTGCTCGTGGCAGAGTAATAGATAAAGCGCACATACTCGCATACACCACATTTATACAAGAGGTTGATGACGAAGTGCCGGTGAATGATGACGGGACACTCGATGCCGGTTTCTGTAAGTGGTTGAGTCAGCAAATAATAAACCAGGTAAACAATACCATGACGGTGAACAAAGAAATTAGTAGTGTATCCTGCAGTATAGATCCGCAACAAAATATATTGAGTACGAACAAGCTTAATGTAGTGCTGCAAATAGTTCCGGTAGGCTATGCAACTAATATCGAAATTAACCTTGGTTTCGACAATCCGGCATTATAGTCAAAGTAACAAAAGCAATTCAAAATATAAATTTATCAGACATGGCAAATGTAGTTTTCTTCGATAGTAAAGAATGTGAATGGGCAGATATGTCCGTTATCTTTTCCGGTGCACCACTTATAAAGGTGCGCGGGCTAAAGTATAAAGCCTCAAAGGCAAAACAATTGCTTCACGGGGCTGGCGATGAGCCTATTAGCATACAGAGTGGCAATAGAACCTATGAAGGACAGATAAAAGTGTTGAAGGGGGCTCTTGATGACATGAACATAGCCGCCGTTGCAGCTGGTGGTGAAGATGTGCTGGATATGCAATTTGATATTGTCATTACTTATAAGCCTGCCGCCAGCCGTCCACTGCAAACAGATGTTTTACGAGGCGTGCAAATCAAGGATTTTGAAAAAGGATGGGAGCAAGGAGCCAAGAATATGGACATAACGCTGCCGGTCATTTTTCTGAAGCTGGAGTCGCTATAAAGCCCTCACTTTCATCAACCATTTTTAATACAGAAAATCATAAATAATGCAGCAGAAACAATTTTCACCAACTATGGAAAATAACGGTAATAACACAGAACTAACAGGTCGGGTAACTGAAGCACAGATAGTAGAATGGAAAGCAAAACATAAACAAGGTATTTATGCACTTGAAGTAGACGGACACATAGGCTATTTTAAAAACCCGGGGCGCAATGAATTGAATTGCGCAATGAGTAAGGCAGACAGAGACAAAGCACTCGATGTGTTTGAAGAATTGGCTACACTCACATTTATAGGCGGCAGCGAAGATTTGCTCAAAGACGACCAGATGTTCATTGGTATAAGTCAGGAGCTTAAAGTAAAACTGGAAGGTAAAAAGGCAAGACTGGTAAACTTATAGAGGAGTCGTGTGGTGGCCCGGCTCACGACTCCTTCGGTTACCTCGAAACATTGCTGGAATATTATTTGCCGGGCCTAAATCATCATACACTTAGCGATGAGGCATTCGCTCAGAAACTTGCTCATCTGCATTACATACGCAACAACCTAACCTGATCTATTTTATGAACTTATCAACGCTACAGACTTATTCGCTTATTCGCACGCAGCAAATGTTGACATTATCTAACGGCATAGTGAGTTCACTGCAAAAAGTGGATGCATTGTACACTAAAATACGATCAACCGAGTCTTTGTTTAGTAGTAGGTTTTTGCAGCTCAATAAGCCATTTAGGCAAAATAGTTTTAACAGCGGAAACGCTTACAATGTTGATGATGCTAACAATAAAAGAGTATCTATAAATACAGCAAATAGAAAACGCGGCAGCAACACAAATGTGATAGATGTGGCAAGCCCAATCGCCCAAACCGAGGATAGTAACGTGGAGGAAATATCAGTGATGAATGCAGCTATTTCTGATAAACTAAAGATGATTGTGAATACTGCTGAATCATTGACAAGTATTATGAATGTAATCAGTGACATTCCTTCATTTGCAAAGAATGAAAACATTTCCTCAGGATTAATGGGTTTTACAGATGTAGGTGTGGCTGCTCGCACAACAGATTCAATATCTAACTTGCCACACATAGTGTTAGGTTCTGGTGTAATGACAGAAGATTCAACTTTAAGTAAGCGTCAGCAACATCAGGAAAGATTAATAAAAACAGAACCTGTAAACCATCTAAACAAATTTGTTGTTGAACTGCCAGAGCGTTCTTTTTATCAGTCTGGTATAAATGAAATGAATGAAGCACATCGTTTTTCAGTAAATAAATCAAGGATGCCAGACACCCCAATAGGTAGCTACAATCAGTATGATGATGCCCTGCAAAAATATTTTGTCTACGAGCATGCGGCTACCCCAATTCACAATAATAGATTGAACCTGAACAATGGGTTGCTTTCAAGAGGAAATCAGCTTGTTGCATTAGTAGACAATAGTTTTAGTAACGTCAATGAACAACCAAGTCATCTTATGTCAGTAAGACAAACAGAAGGAAGGGCTGAATCTTTCAATACAGTGTATGATATGTTGCACGCAGGTGCAGGAAGCAAATTCAGGTTTACAAAAGAGGAACAAGGGGTGCCTTTAAGCAGAGGGCATAGTCGTTTTTCAGAAGACGGTAGAGCTGTGCCCAAAAGGAGGGTGCCCGACAATAGTGGTTTTGGTGGTCAGGCGAGTGGTGCTGCAATTCATTTCAATAAGCCGCTCATAGATCACTTCACTATCAACGTTAAAAATGAGCAGCAGTTAGTGCACGACTTAAAGCGAAAAGTAGAGGAAGTATTAATTGAAATTTTGAACAATCTAACTCATTAACCTATGTCCCAATTATCTTTTGACCTTGGCTCGTTATTTCAACAGACCTATGGCTATGTATCACAAGCCTTTAATATTGACTTCAATGATGTAGCTGGTTATACTGACATTGCCAGAACAGAACAAGGAGCTTATGGGTCACCTTACTATGGTAAAGATTTATCTAACCGGGAATATTACATGCCCGTGTCACTTATCTATGGAGAGGATGCAGCATCCTCAGGCAGTTCAGGGTCATTTGAGTGGCAATTACCACATCCTGTAATTGCAGTCAGTAGCAGAAAGACGATAATTGAAACGCCACTAACTGAGAGGAGGGGTACAGTTAAAGAGTTGATTAATATTCAGAATTATGAGATAGTTATAAAAGGGTTCATTATCAACGAGAGAAATGAATTTCCTGAAAAAGCAGTGACCACATTACGAACTGTTTATGAGCAGAATCTGTCGCTGTCCATTAAGTGCCCGCTTACTGATATTTTTCTTCTTCGTCCTGATCGTAGTGGCAGCGATAAGGTAGTCATACGAGAAATGAAGTTTCCTGATGTAACCGGCATTAAAAATGTTCGTCCCTATGAGTTACACTTGGTCAGCGACGAATCCTTTAACCTAATATCTGTTTCCTGATGTTTGTACTTAACAGTGATATATCAATTGGTTCTTTTCATTTTAAAGGGGTTAATGAAGTGCATATAAGCTGTAGCCTGAATAGCATTGTTGCTACAGCTACAATAAAAGTGCCCGCAATTGCCAGAATAATAAAAGAAGGAAAGCGAAGCCCTGATACAGTGGTCACCGCAGATCAGTTTAAAGAAGGAGATGCTGTAATCATAAAACTGGGGTATGATAATGAATTGCACACCGAATTTAAAGGGTTCGTGAAAAGCAGGGATATGAATATGCCTTTGGTCATTACATGCGAGGGATATAGCTGGCTGCTGAGACGGAATAAAGTGAATATCTCAAAGACAGCAGTAACAGTAAAATCATTACTTAGTGTGGCCGTGAAAGGTATTGATAGCAGATATACTATAACTGTTAAATGCAACCTGGACTTAGTGTTAAACAATATTCAAATCAACGGCACCGGTCTTGATGTAATTAACAGTATAAGTAAGTACACTGATGGCAGTGTGTGTTGTTTTTTTATAGAACCTGATGTATTATGGTGCGGGCTTTATAGAACAGCTTATGTCAATGGTAATGATATAATGAAGAAAGGTAAAGTCAGCTACAGATTGGGTTACAATGTACTCAAACAAAACACACTTAAAGAACGTACTGTAAAAGAAGATGCAGTGCAGATAACCTACAGTAAGAAATTATCAACAGGCAGTTTAATAACCCAATCCTCTGATGCCTTCAAAGAATTTGTACGTAAACATAGTCGTATACTCAACCAAGTCAGTACCGCAGCTTCGTTAAAGGCGTTAGCAAATGAGAAAGCGTATAGCATCAACTATAGTGGTTTTGAAGGTGCTGTAAATACGTTTTTAGCGCCCTTTGTAAGTCAGGGGTATACTGCTTCAATAATAGACACCACGAATAAGAATGTTGAAGGTATTTATCTGGTTGAAGGAGTGGAAACACATTTCGGAATACATGGTGCCGGCAGAAAGGTAGAGATTGGTCCATTAGTAGGTTTTGCAAATAAATAATAGATGATGAGTAAGAATGCAAAAAGAATTACGGCAGGCTTGCAGGCACTTGTTCATAAGCCTTTTGAAGTAATCAGTGGTTCTGTTCTAAGCGTTGATGTCGATGCCGGCACAATGAAGGTGCAACCTGCTGGCGATGGTGAACCTATAGCACAAGTCAGGCTTACTGCAGTTTCAGGAAATACTGATGGGCTGTTACTTATACCTGATGTGGATAGCCATGTTGTTATTGGCAGCATTGATGGTCCGGGGGAGTGGGTGTTATTAGTTGCAAACAAACTTACAAAGGCAACACTAAAGATAGGGTCTATTACCTGCGAAATTGCAGATAGCAAATTGACCTTTAAAAACCAAAACACGCTGCTTGATATAAGTAATAGTGCATTCAAAATGAATACTGCCAGCGAGAGTTTGTTTGATATACTTAAAGACCTGCTCACGTATATCTCTGTACTCACTGTTTCAACACCTTCTGGGCCAAGTAGTCCACCTGTAAATGTGTCTGACTTCACTGCGCTTATCAGCAGATTGAGTAATCTGCTTGCACATTAAGAAACATTTTTAATTTTTTTAATCTCCGAAACACTATGGCGAAACAGATGTTTGATATCAGTCTCGGTGACGACGAACAACCTGATATACAGGCAGGAGACTTTGTTATTGCAGAGAGTACAGCACAGCACCAAAGACAACTTATTCTCAATAACAAAGGGGACTTCAAGCAAAACCCAACTATAGGTGTAGGTGCCTTTGATTATTTCGATGACGAACACAAGCAAGATCTGATACGTGCTATCAGTGTTGAGTTCTCTAAAGACGGTATGGATGTGCAAAGCATAAAATTAGGGAAAGACGGGGTTTTGCAAAGTGATGCTTTTTATAAATAATCTTCAATATGACAACTAATAAAATTAAACCCAATCAGTCTTCGTTGGATATGGTACTTATGGCAACCGGAACGCTGGAGGCGGCTATGCAATTGATGGCTACAAATGAGCTGAGCATAACGCATATACCAGATATTGGTGCTGTTTATGTAGTGCCAGACAAAGCAGTAACAGATACAACTACTCTCAGTTACTTAAAGCAAAACAATATTGAGATAGGAACCAAGGGAGACTAAGTGTTGCGACGACTACAATATTTTTTCAATACAGCTAAAGCGTATTTTTATGGCAAGGACAATAGCCCAGATACAACAATCAATAATAACCGCCAAACAGACAGACCCCGTGTTGAGTGGGCTTACCAGTACCAGCAACACTGCAGTATGGCTCTTGTGGACATATATAGTTGCAGTATGTCAATGGGTAGTAGAGAACTACTATGATGCACATAAGGCAGAGGTAGATCAGATTATAGCAACACAGCGAGCACATACATTGCAGTGGTATGTGACCAGGGCAAAACAATTTCAGTATGGGGTGGCGCTACCGGCAGAAAGTGACACCTATTCATTACCATCTACTGACCCTGCAGTGGCTATCATTAGTTATGCTGCTGCTGTGGAAATGCCCGGTATGGTGCGATTGAAAGTGGCTACACAAAGTGGAGGCGCATTGGCACCTTTAACAACCACTCAACTTACTGCATTTATAGCATACATTCAGCAGATAAAGGATGCAGGAGTACGCATGCAGATAACCAGCCCTGCTCCTGATGTATTGAGATTAAAGCTCAAGATCTATTATGACCCATTGGTAATAGATGCTACAGGTGCTCGTATAGATGGATCCAGTGCATATCCGGTAAAGGATGCAGTCAATGCTTTCCTGAAAAATCTACCATTTAATGGCTTGTTCGTCATCAATAATTTAATTGCTGCATTGCAAGCTATTGAGGGCGTTGTAATAGGGGTAGTAGACACCGCTGATGCCACGTATGCCGCGCTCCCATTCTCGCCTGTAACTGTAGAATACGCTCCTGATGCCGGTTATATGATTACCGATGAAGCATACCTACTGTCCAATGTTATTTATCTTTCTCATAGTCCTATTTAGTAGTTGAGACGGAACATATTAACCTTATAATCTTTACTATCTTATGTCTTTTT
>CANGMZ010000143.1 GCA_947454715.1 Chitinophagaceae bacterium | reverse complement strand
GCCGTTACACTTCTGGACTTCATATAGCCGGTCATTCTGATTCGTTTTCCTAAATATCTCTGAGAAGAAATAGTTTGTATCAATGATCCATATTCATCACCGAAATATTCCTTTTTATTAGACCTGATTATAGCACATGCTTTACCTTCATGGCCACTTATTTTGAATAGACCTATATCATATTTTTCAGGTGCACTGCCCGACTCGCGCCAACCCTTAGGCATAATAAAGGATAAAGTAATTGCGGCAACCGCAATAAACAAAACACTTCTGACGATAGTTTTTCTCATAAAATTATGAATGAACCTATTGAGCTATAGGAGTTGTAATCTTACTTTCTGCACTGCTAAATACATATTGTATGAGATTAGCCCCCATCTGTAGCGCAGCAATATGCTTTTCCGGTGCATCATGGTGTACCTCAAAATCTTCCCACCCATCTCCTAAATCAGTTTCATAACTATAGAAACAAACTAATCTGCCTTTATAAATAAGTCCGTAGCCTTTTGGCGGTTTATTATCGTGCTCATGAATTTTAGGCAGGCCGTTAGGGAAGTTAAATTTTTGATGATAAATGGGATATGAAAATGGTAATTCAACTAGTTCCAGTTCAGGGAATACTTTCTTTAACTCCGGACGCACATAAGCATCCAGTCCATAATTATCGTCTATGTGCAAAAAGCCACCACCTTCAAGATATTTACGAAGGTTAGTTGCCTCTGCTTCACTCAGCGACCAGCGACCATGACCTGTCATGTGAATGAATGGATAATTGAAAATGTCATTGCTACCTACCTCTACCCTTGCTTCCTGAAGGCTAAAACTGGTATGCAATTGATCATTACAAAATGCGGCTAAGTTTTTAAGCGATGTAGGGTTGGCATACCAATCACCGCCACCATTATATACAAGCAAACCCAACTTCATACTCTGTGCAGATAGTTGCATACTCAAGAGCAGGCAAACTAACACAAAAGCTTGTTTCTTAATCCTTCCCATCATTGATCATATTAAAGTGCGCACAAGCAGCAATAGCAGCCGTTTCGGTGCGCAGGCGCTGATTGCCCAACGTTACCGGTTTGAAACCATTGGTCATACACAAATTTACTTCATCGAACCTAAAATCACCTTCAGGGCCAATAAGTATAACAGTTTCTGAACATGGTTTTAACACTTCTGCAAATGCTACCCTTGGTTGATCGGCGATACAATGTGCAATAAATTTATGCTCTACATGAGCAAACTTCTTAATTACTTCTGCTAATGGTGTAATGTCCGATAAAACAGGCAGATAATCTTGCTGAGACTGCAGTAATGCTGATGTCAGTAATTTTTCCCAACGCTCATGCCTAAAGTGTACCTTCTCTGATCTGGCTGCTGAGATAGGCGTAATTGTAGCAACACCCAACTCCGTTGCTTTTTCAAGCAACCACTCATTACGACTATTGTTTTTTGTAAACGCTACGCAAAGATGGAGACTATGTTGTGTGTGTGCAGAAAATGTAACCTGCTCTAGTAGCACTTCACACTTGTGTCTTTCAGCCGTTCTGATAAGACCAACAGCAGTATTCCCGCGTCCATCAGTAATCATAATACGATCATCAGCCTCCATTCTGAGCACTTGCCAGATATGTTTTGCTGACGCCTCATCGAGCGTAACTACTTGATTTTCTGTTAATTGTCCGTCGAAATAAAACCTGTATAAATTAGGCATTCTGCAAGATAAAGAAAATATAATTAACGTAAAACCATCTGGTTATCCGTTATCATCTTTCTTAAATTCAATAATGCATAGCGCATCCGACCCAATGCTGTGTTAATACTAACTCCCGTAAGCTCCGAAATTTGCTTGAAGCTCTGATCTGCATATATTCTAAGCACAATTACTTCCCGTTGCTCTTCTGGCAATAATTCTACCATTTTGCGCACACTCTCATGAACCTGACGAGTTTCAATAGCATCAGAAGCCATGTCGCCTGCACCAAACAATACAGAAATATCTTGCCCATCGGGGAGGCTGATTGGTATTTGCTGACGAGAACGACGGAAATGATCCATACACAGATTATGCCCCACTCGAATGGCCCAAGGCAAAAATTTACCTTGTTCTGAATACCTACCGCCTTTAATTGTTTTGATAATTTTTAAGAAAGTATCCTGAAAAATATCTTCTGCCAAATACTTGTCTTTAACAAGCATATATATTGAAGTATATACTTTGTCTTTATGACGTGTAATTAAGGTTTCAAGTGCGCGTTCGTTTCCTTCAGAAAAGGCATGAGCCAACTGGGCATCAGAAAATTGGGATAACTGCATATTTCTACTTTTTAAAAATGTACGTAACAGAATTACGGCCATTTGTGAATCATAAAAGTTTTAAAGTAGAAGTATATGCTCTATAGAACGAAATTTATTGTTTGAAAGATGGGTGCAAAAAAGATAAAAAAAACGACACTGCCAAAATTATTTTAACACTTCGGAATGTCGTTTTTTAACTGTTCCTACATACTAAGACGTGCAACTGATTAAAAACGTTAGGATAATCTGAAAAAAAATTGGTAAAAATTATGTTGGCTGAATCAAATCCGGCTAACCCAATTTGCCACTACTTCTCTATATAACAGATACTTGTCTGCAAACAAAGCATGATGACTGTTGGTATACCTAAAATTATTGACGGCCTGATTGATGTCAATATGCTTTTGTGCTGCAGCGGTAAAAAAACGAGATTCGCTAAGATATGAGGCTAAATATTCCTGTTCTGTTTGCCCTGGGGTAGGTATGAGTAATGCGCCACGATTGAGTAACATCAAATCCATGACAGTAGAATAGCCGCTACGGCAAACAACTATTGAAGCCCCCAAAATGACATCTGCGAGCATTGCCCCTCCAATACGGCTGTAGAAAGTAATGTGATCAGGGATCTTTGAAGGTGCATTACATTCCTTCCCAGCAACGAACACCACTTTCCCTTTATAATGTATAACCTGCTCCCAAAGTATACCTTGCAATATTGACCGCTGAGGCTCAGGCCCAGACAGTAAGATTAACAAATAACCATCCCGGTTACTTTTAGCAGCAACATTTTCAAACTGAGACAGCAACCCAATGTAGCTTGCATTGGCGGGTAATTGTATAGGGTGAGACAATCGCCCACCAAGGTTTATATCTCCTTTTACATCAGGTATCCACACATGATTGAAATGTGCTAGAAAACGATAGTGCATTTTTTGTAAAATCCTGTTGGCTCTATTGCCCATGCCCGTTTGCACCTCTGCCTGATGTGTCATTATCACAGATGGAATGTGCTGATGATACAAACCATATCTGTTATCTGAGATAATGCCATCAATTTTGAGTGTTGCGGCATTGGCAGCTAACCAGGTGTGCTCTTTTTTAATACTGGCACAAATACCAGGCACCTGACTAAAAATATTAATATATGACAATGAGGCTTTTGCGGTGTAGGAGATATTATAACCCTCTAACATAACAAACTCAATATCACTATAAATATTCTCAATAAACGAACGCTGCCATTGGTTACAAGCCACTATTACAGCATGTTCCAGCTGTTTTAGGTACCCTATTATGGGCAAACAACGGGTTGTATGCCCCAATCCCCAGTCGAGCGGCGCTACTAATATTCTTTTCGGGATTTTATTGCTCAATAATTTTCTTATTTTTACAAAAGTAACAGTTATGAAAAAAAAGATAGGAAGAATAATTATTTATACTTTTTTGGGTCTCTCTTTAATGGAATTAGCACAGAGCTGTGTAAGCAGTAGTAAAAAATGTGGTTGCGGCAGCGATCTTATGAATGCTTACAGAAGGCCAAGAAGGAGATAGTAAACTGATTTTTATGTGGCAGGGAGAAAATATCTGGCTTAAGTATGTGAAGAACATTATTGCGGCAGACATGTCGTCGGCAATTTTTTTGGCTTCATTTTTGAGACGTAGCAATATGAACAAAAGCTATGTAGCTTCACTTGAAGTCATTGACCTGCAAAAATATAAAGTCATAAAAAAGAAAAATAAAGTACGTGCGGCAATAAATGATGCCGTAAACACTCCTTTCATCTTCTTTGTAGGAAAAAACTAATTTCAGTCATTACGCTACCCAGGAGCATAATTCGATTACGCTCGATCTTTTAAATAATCAAGTTTGTTAAATTAACGACTCCCGTATCTGCCGGGAGAAAGTTTCTTTGTAAACTTTTGTCATTTTTGCCCCATTATAGTATTTTAGCAGAATAGTACACTTTGTGAATGGAATACGAAATTAAACATTCTGGAAAATTCAATTACCTGGAAGAGGGTACAGGCGAGCCATTGGTGCTGCTGCATGGTCTGTTTGGGGCTTTGAGTAATTTCAAAGACTTGGTTGACCATTTTAAACAATCTTACAGGGTAATTATACCCTTGTTACCGCTTTTTGATCTTATCCTCCTTGAAACAAGTGTTGCAGGGCTGGCTAAGTTTGTGACCAAATTTATTGATCACCAGCAACTTACTGACGTCCATCTGCTAGGCAACTCTCTTGGCGGCCATGTAGGTTTGGTTTATACACTTAAGCACCCTGAAAAAGTAAAAACTATTACACTTACCGGTAGCTCAGGGTTATTTGAGAATGGAATGGGTGAAACATACCCAAAACGCGGCGACAGAGAATATATCAGAAAAAAGACTGAACTTACTTTTTACGATCCGAAAGTAGCCACTAAAGAATTGGTTGATGAGGTGTATGATATTGTAAACACCAGAATGAAAGCACTAAAAATCATTGCGTTGGCAAGATCTGCTATCAAACACAACCTGGGCGATGAGCTGAATACCATACAAACACCTACTTGCCTTATTTGGGGTAAAAACGACACCATTACTCCTCCAATGGTAGCAGAAGAGTTTAAGGTATTGATACCAAATTCAGAATTACACTGGATTGACAAATGCGGTCATGCCCCTATGATGGAAGTGCCGGATGAATTCAATGCAATTCTTGCAGACTTCCTTTCAAGGCATAAATAATGCGCTTTGTAAAATGAATGACATAATTACAAATTCATATTCTGATTTGTAATTTTTGGTCCTCATTTTGTGGTAGATATTATAACCAATTGAAACAGAGGGATATGAGCATGACGCGGTTAATTGCACCTTTAGTACCCACCCTATCATTGTCTGACACAGGTACTCGTGCACTGGCACTGATGGAAGAAAATAAACTGACACAACTACCCGTAGTGTCTGATGACAATTTTGTGGCTTTAGTGCAAGAAGATGATTTGATTGACTGGAACACCCCGGATAGTGAGCTTAGCGAAGCGCACTTCCTTACTGACAAGAACGCAATACTATCTTCAGCTCACCCTTATGAAGCCCTAAGGGCACTTACACAAATGAATCTGGATGTATTGCCTGTGGTTGATTTTGAGCAGAGATATCTTGGCGCAGTAACAAAAGAGAGCTTACTTAAATACATTTCTGAAAGCAATGGTTATGAGGCAACCGGTGGGATTATTGTACTTGAAATTGCACCACATAATTATAGCTTATACCAAATAGCACGTATTTGCGAAAATGAGGATGTAACAATTCTTAACTCGCAAGTATATACTACTCCTGAAGGCATGCTGGAGGTTACGCTAAAAACCAACCGAACAGCACTGGAAGCTGTAGTGTCTTCTTTTGAAAGGCATGAATACAGAGTGAAAGAAGTATTTGGCGATCAAAAAAATATGGAAGATGTTATGGGCAAGTACAACTTGCTGATGAATTACTTAAACATGTGACCAATAGCTGATGATAGCAATAGATAATGTACTTCTGAGCGATGAAGTTGTTGAAGAAAACTTTGTTTGCGACCTTAACAAATGTAAAGGTGGCTGCTGTGTTGATGGCGACTGTGGCGCTCCACTCACTGAAGATGAAGCCAAACTAATAGCCGAGCTATACCCAACAATAAAACCACACCTTGACCCTGCATACCTACATGAAATAGAGCGTCAAGGCACGCACACTACAGACCCGGAGCACGGCTTAGTGACACCAACTGTTAATGGTGGTATTTGCGTTTATGGCTATACCGATGAGTTGGGCATAGTGAAGTGCGGCATAGAAAAAGCATGGAATGAAGGACATATTGAATTCAGAAAGCCTATTTCTTGCCATCTCTACCCTATCAGAATTGTTTCAAACCCCGGCTATGAGTTAGTGAATTATGAACCTCGCCAGCAGTTGTGTAAACCGGCATGTAAACAAGGTAATAAACTGAAAGTACCGGTATATAAATTCCTCAAAGAACCTATCATCCGTAAGTATGGCGAAGAGTTTTACGAAACTCTTGACGCTGTAGCTAATAAAATGAAAGAAGACAAAAACAGATGATCATACTTTTGATACAATGAATGGACAGCTTAACAAAGAGTTGTCCATTTTTTATATCCATAAATACCCATATTCTATCAAACAGAATGATTATTCGCCTTTAGATATATTTACCCGATTAACTAATTTCCTTATTTTTATCCCATGCGTGTATTTAAGTTTGGAGGAGCGTCTATAGCTACCCCTGAAAGAATAGAAGCCCTGTTACCGATAATTAAAAGCGAATCTGAACCGCTGTTATTGGTGGTTTCGGCCATTGGCAAAACAACTAATGCACTTGAGAATATAGTAAACACCGCATGTAAAGGAGATAAAAGTGAGGCAACACATCTTGCTCAACAATTAGAACAACAGCACCTTGACTATGCTCGTACATTGCTCGATTACACGCATTTCAACAAGATTGAGGCAACCTTCAATAAATATTTCGCGGAACTTAAAAATGGGATAACGCACATTGAAGCAGCACATTACGACCGGTCTTATGATCAGGTAGTCTGCATGGGCGAATTGTTCTCTACGCTGATACTTTTTTATTACCTGCAACAAAAAGGTATATCGCTTGAATGGATTGATGCAAGAACAGTTATCAGAACCGACAGCACCTACAGAGATGCCATTGTAAACTGGAACCTAAGTAAGCAACAGGCACAGGCAATAATTGGCCGTAAAATGAAAAACGGCAAAACAATACTCACACAAGGCTTCATAGGCTCAACATTAGATGGTCATTCTGTAACATTGGGCAGAGAAGGTTCTGACTACACAGCGGCACTACTTGCCGCTATGCTGGGCCTTGAATCAGTAACTATATGGAAAGATGTAGAAGGACTCCTAAATGCAGACCCTAAACTATTTAATGACACCGTTAAAATAGAGGAGATTGCTTATAACGAAGTTATAGAAATGGCATTTTATGGAGCTCAAATCATACACCCTAAGACCATAAAGCCACTTCAAAATAACAATATACCACTCTATGTAAAATGTTTTCTTGACCGAAATTTGAAAGGTACCGTAATCAAGAGCGAAGTTAATGACGCACAGTACCCACCACTCATTGTTTTAAAACAGAATCAGATATTACTGCAAGTAACATCTCGTGACTTTTCTTTTATCACAGAAGATAACTTGAGTAGACTTTACGCAATGTTCCATGCTAGGAAAGTAAAGGTAAATCTGATACAAAATGCCGCTATCAGCTTTGTAGCGTGCATAGATAACAGCGCAGAGAAAATTAAAGAACTAACAGAGGAGCTTAACAAAAATTATAAAGTACTCTCTAATGAAAATGTAAGCTTGCTTACCATTCGCCATTACAATAACGAAATACTAGAAAAACTTACCAACGGCAAACAAATACTATTAAAACAAGAAACAAGAAAAACGATACAGGTGGTGATGAAGTAAATGGCAGCCAATTCCTGTTGCAATATTCTCTCACTTTATTACTTAAATTTGCTTCATGCAATTTAAGGATGTTGTAGGGCAGCAAGCTGCAAAGGAAGGATTGATGAAGATGTGGCACAACGATGTGTTCCCGCATGCACTGCTACTGGTAGGCGGTGAAGG
>CANGMZ010000142.1 GCA_947454715.1 Chitinophagaceae bacterium | reverse complement strand
GGTTATAGTTATCTGTATTGTTTAAGCAAAAGAATGGAGTAGGAACGACTGTAAGATTTGGGCTGGAGTTGTGTGTTGTAAGGTTGTTGAGTGTATCAACTAATTCGGTAGTTGTACCACTGTTAATATTTGTAATGGCTGCTGCACGGCCTGCACCAGCTACAGTACCCATGTATCCAAAAAAAGCGAATCTCCATACTGCTGAAGTTGTTGGGACGGTATAGTTACCAGAATAAACAAATTTTTTGATGCCGGGTATTGCATAAGATGAATTGGTACACTGCGTATTGGCGATGTCTGCGGCGCAAACCGGTGTAATTTCTACACCTGCTGTTGGTGCTTGTATGGCTAGAGAGATAGATGTCACCAACGAGCTGCCATTGAAAATACATATTTGTGGTGTTGCGCTAGGCAAAGATGCAAATGGTCCTGCGGAAGCCGGACCGCAATCGGCATAGGCGATAAGCGTTATTTTGTAGGTATTGCCGCTAACCCAAGTATAAAAAAGATCGAGCCCCACAATGTGTGATGCTTTAGCAGAGCTGCTTAGTACCAACACAAGGAATAACGAAAAGATGTAACGCAGGTATCCTGGTATCTTTTGTTGCATATATTATTAATTATATAAAATGGGCAAATAGTTATTTACAGTTTCTTGATTGTTTTATTTTTAAATAGTTTAATCTGAAAAGCTATAAAAATAAAGTGTAAATATATATATTCTACATGAATAAAATACTTGTGGAATGTCGTTTAGGGGTGAAAATGTGTATTTTTTTGGTCATTTTCAAGCACTGAATTCATTGAGGTGTTGCATTGCATAATCGAGCATATTTTTTTCTGTTGCCAGATTTAGTTCCATGTAACGCTGGTCAATGATTTCAAATTCTTTAAATTCTTCATATAGCTTTGCGAATTCTTCAACTGTTGTTTGTCTGCCCAGTTGCTCCATATTGAGTACATATACTTTTAATACATCGTCAAGAACCACTGCCATTTCTTTAGAACCTATTTTCATCAGTTGCTCTATCATAGACGGAAGGAGACCTATATAGCCGTTTTGTATGAATTGTATAAAACCACCCTGACCCACCTGAGTGCGCAGATAATCGTAAGCCAAAAGCAGTTGCTGTCCATCAGACAATTCATCTATGAAGTCGAATGTTTGTCTTTTGTACAATTCTTCGTGCAGTGGTTCTACCAGCATTTCGTAGACTTCATCATACATTAAATTTTTGTATGCAAGATTTATTTTTTCCTTATCGACCGGAGGTAGAAAATTGCTAACCATAATATTATCTTTAACAGATGAAAAATACATTAATTACCATACCTGAGCAATACCGCAAAGTGATTTTTATCATTTTATTGGCATTGTGTGTGGTTTTGCCGCTAGATGCTGTGCCGGGTATGCCATTGTATATCAGTGCTCCAATAGCATTGTTACTTGGTTTGATGGTTGCGTTGATCATAGGTCATCCGTATCTGAAAATGAATAAGAAGGCGACCACGTTGCTGTTGCAGGTTTCTGTGGTGCTGCTGGGTTTTCACTTAGATCTGGAACATGCCATGAAAGCGGGTAGTAAAGGGTTTGTATTTACTATTTCTACCATTGTACTTACGCTTACGGTTGGTTATTTATTGGGTAAATGGCTGAAAATAGATAAAAAAACATCTTTTCTGATATCTAATGGTACTGCAATTTGTGGTGGTAGTGCCATTGCTGCTGTAGCGCCTATTGTAGAAGCTAATGATCAGGAAATAAGTGTTTCGTTGGGTACAGTATTCATATTGAATTCTATTGCCTTGCTGATATTCCCAACCATAGGGCATTATCTTAATTTGAGTGCGGAGCAGTTTGGTACCTGGTGTGCAATAGCGATACATGATACCAGCTCAGTAGTAGGGGCTGCAAGCAATTATAAAGATGCTGCAGGCAATGAGGCACTTACGATTGCTACAACTATAAAACTGGAACGTGCATTGTGGATCATTCCTATTGCTTTGATTACTGCTTATTTTCAGAAGAATACCGGTAAGAAGTTGAAGCTGCCATATTTTATATTTTACTTTATTATTGCTATAGTAGTATCTACCTATTTGCCTGTTTATGTTCCGGCGCTGAACACCAAGATAGACCTTCACGGACCATTTGCAGCTCATTCTGAGACCTTCTTTAATTATCTCTATCTGATAGGTAAGAAAGGATTGGTTGTGACCTTGTTCCTTATCGGTTCAGGTTTGTCGCTCACTACTATCCGTCAGGTAGGGTTCAAGCCTATTTTGCAGGGTGTATTGTTATGGATATTGATTGGCTGCTTGTCGCTGTTTGTGATTAAGAGCGTGCTGTAGTTTGGTATTTTGAGCATATTATAAAGGCGGACTGATTGGTCCGCCTTTATTGTTTTTAATGAATATAAGTTATTTCTATTTCTGCTTTTCGCAGAATGTCTTGTAGTATTTCTGGTTTTTGGTGGCGAGTGTGCCGGATATTTCGAGGATATCGCGCTGCCATTGTTTCTTATCTGTGAATCTGAGGAGGTCGTCGGTGGTTGAGGTGCCGAAATTACCGCTGCTGCGGAGGTGTGCGTAGGCAATTAATGCAGCCATTTCTTTTGCCACCTCTGTGAGTCGGTTAAAGTCCTGATCAAAATACTCAAGTGACATACGATCTGATGTTGGTTGCAATTCTTTGATTACATACCATTTGTCAGCGATTCTTAGCGGTACAACAAATGCCGGCGGTGCGAATTGCATTAATGTGCCGGCAGAAATTATGCGTTCAGCATCGTTTCTGAAACGAGGTTGTTTAATGTCATTGACCTCGTTGAAGCAAGAGGGGCGTGTTTCTTTAATGTCGAGTAAGTATTGTTTTCCTTTCTTTTTGGAGTAGAATAATATACAATATCTGTTTTGTCCCAAGCTGCCGGTGCCTGCAATACGTATTGCCGCATCTTCAAATACCATTTGTGTGTATCTGGGATGGCTAGTGAGCAGGGGGCTGATGCTATTGAATAATACCAGTTTGCGGTCTTTGTCGAGTGGGAGGTAGCGTTTGTTGTCTGTTTTTAATCTCAGTACCCCTTTTTCTTTTACAGTACGTTTGGCAATAAATACATCTCGGTCGAGGGTGCTCATTTGTCCGAAATATTTTTTGAATTCGCCGTAGGCAACTTCAGACTCCATCATCATTGCTTTACGTTTCTGTATAGCACCAATGTAGGCCTCCATGATATCGTGAATGGCTTTGTGGACCTTTACATGTGCCACATTCATTTGGTGCGCTGCAACAATTATACTAGTAATAAAGCGTGTTAATTCAGCTTCAGGACCGCCTACAAAGGCCTCATCAAAATCATTAATATCGAAATATACCTGCCGATTATCCCCTTTGTAGGAGCCGAAGTTCTCGAAATGTGCATCACCGCAGTTCCATGTTTTTACTTTTGGCTTAGTCTTATAGAGTTTGGTGAAATCTTCAGCGAACAAATGGCATGTTCCTCTGTAAAACCTGAACTGGCTTTCCTGTAGTGCATTCCACTTAAAAGTGCGGAGGTTATCGGGTATTCCTGCGTTGTATTGGTCAATCCTTTTTATGAGAGACATTTACTTTGTTGTTTTTTATAGCCTACAGCGCCGGTTTGGGAAATATGCTATCCCAATATGATGTGGGTATTGGCTTTTTGCTAATAAATGATGAAGATACTCACTTTTTAAAAACTACTATAATAGGTGTATTATTTTACTATTAATTTGGCTTTGCTGTGGTTATAAAACAAATAACCCGGTCTTTTTCGGACCGGGTTACAGAAGTATATTTCAATGATGCCTGAGATTAGTCGAGCATACCTAATTTAGCCAATTCTTTATCCATATCGCGAGCTGCAATGCTACGTGGATATTCGTCGCGGATGCGTTTGAAAGCATCTTTAGCTTCGTTTATTTTGTTGTCTGCTTCGTAAGCAAGACCTAACTGATAGAGATACATAGGTGTAACCAATTGATCTGCAGCATTTTCAGTTGCCTTCTTCAGGTATTCGATAGCATTTTTCTTATCACCTTTTTCCATGTAAGAAACACCAAGAGCACCCCAAGCTTGATATGCAAGCAATGTGCCTTTGCCGTCGAAACCTTTCAATGCAGTGATTGCTTTGTCGAATTCGCCCATTCTCATGTAGCAAATACCTTCGTAGTAACGAGCGATGTTACCTGCTGCAGTACCGTCGTATTTCTTTTCTATTTTGATGAAGCCAATGTTCTTTCCGTCACCGTTAAGTGCAAGGTTCAAAGAATCTGCCTGAAAATAAGTCTGTGCCATTGACATAGCACTAGACGCTTTTTCTTCGTTAGGGCCTTTATACCATTTTTGATAACCAAAGTAACCAACAACAGCTATAAGTATTACAGAACCGACTGTAGTTAATATTTTTTTATTTTTTTCATAGGCAACCACAACAGAATCAAGCGGATTGCTATCGAGGTCGTAGTTATGAACCGTTTCTACAGGGGTATTTGTTTCGTTTGCCATGAGTTATTTTAAATAATCTGGTTTAATTGTTTAGTTGTGAGCTTTAAGAAGTGTGCAAAGATAATTATATATACGATTTACCCAAAACTTCTTTATAAACAGATTATCCACCTGTTTATAAAGAAGTAAATTGGATTGATATATTATTAAATATGCTTTTCTTAGTTATTAATCAACGATAAACGGATAGTTTTCGTCTGTATAAATGTCTTTATACAGTTCGCTATCATCCGGATATGGACTTTCTTCTGCAAATTTCACAGAAGCTTCTACTTCCGCTTTCACCTTTTCATTGATAGCATCTATTTCTTCCTGAGTAGCATAGTTGTTATCCATGATGGTTTTAAGAACTGTAGTTATAGGATCTTTCTCCTTGTAATCTTCCAACTCTTCCTTGCTGCGGTATTTTGCAGGGTCACTCATTGAGTGGCCGCGGTAGCGGTAAGTTTTGATTTCGAGGAAAGTTGGTCCACCACCTTCACGAGCACGACGTACTGCACGCTCAATAGCTTTGTGCACTTCTTCGCAGCTCATACCATCAACTGTATCGCCCGGCATATCGAATGCATCAGCTATACGATAGATGTCGAGTACTTTAGAAGTACGCTCTACGGAAGTACCCATTGCATAATGGTTGTTTTCGCAGATGAAGACAACAGGTAGTTGCCACAAAACAGCCATATTGAATGCTTCGTGAAGCATACCCTGACGAGCAGCACCATCACCAAACATACAAATTGTAGCATTGTCAGTTCCCTGATATTGCTCGGCGAATGCTATACCGGCACCCAGACCTATCTGCGCACCAACTATACCATGACCACCAAAAAATCTTTTTTCTTTAGAGAAGAAGTGCATACTTCCTCCTTTACCCTTGGTACAGCCTGTAGCTTTACCGTAGAGCTCTGCCATGCAAGCATCAGCGCTAACGCCTTTTGCTATTGCCAGACCGTGATCGCGGTAAGCAGTAATCATGTTGTCATTGTCACGTATTGCAGACATAATGCCCGCTGCTACTGCTTCCTGGCCTATATATAAATGGCAAAAACCACGTATTTTCTGCATGCCATATAACTGACCTGCTTTTTCCTCGAAGCGACGCATGAGCAGCATCAGCTCGTACCAATACAGATATGTTTTTTTATCGAACGGTGTTTGCACTATTGTTTAAATTTTTGCGAATTTATAAAAACTTTTGTTTCCAATTGCGTATGAAGTAAACTTATATTCCGCAAATGTTTGTTTTTGAGCACGAGTATTCAGGTAATTTATATGATTATCGTTTGTTAATTAGGTATCTATTTCATTTTAAACGCTTCTACTCAAAATACTCTTTACTTTTGCAGTGTATTACTTTCATCATTTGTTACACAACCTACGATTAAATAAAGTTCAACTCATTCAGTTTCGCAACTACAGCTCATCGATATTTGAGTTTGGTGCGCCTGTAACCTGTATTACGGGGCCTAATGGCAGTGGTAAGACCAATCTGCTTGATGCTGTGTATTATCTGTGTTATACCAAGAGCTACTTTAGTGCATATCAGCAAAATAGTGTGCAGATGGGTTTAGATGGTTTTAGGGTAACCGGAAAGTTTGTGCATGGAGATGAACCGGAGACCATAAGCTGTAAGTGGAAAGCCGCAAAGAAAGAGGTTTTTAAGAATGATGTGCTTTATGAGAAGTTTACAGATCATATAGGTAGGTATTCTGCGGTAATGATTGCGCCAGATGATACTGAATTAATCAATGGTGGTAGCGAACCTCGCCGCCGATGGGTAGATAGCATATTGGGGCAGGTAGATAAAGTTTACCTGGATAAGTTAATGCACTACCAACGCATACTTTTGCAGCGTAATGCGTGGCTGAAAATGCAGGCATTTAAGGCTAATGCCGATTATTCAGAACTGGATTTTTATAATGCCCAACTATCATCTACAGGTGCTTATATTCACCAAAAGCGATCACAATTTTTAATTGATTTTCTGCCGTTACTCAATGAATTTTATCATAGACTGAGTGGTGGGGCAGAGGCTTTAGCTGTAAATTATAATACAGATCTGTCTCAAAAAACAATGGCAGAATGGTTACAGCAAGGGTTGGAGCATGATTTACGGATGCAACGCACACTCAGGGGGATTCATAAAGATGATTGGGAGTTTGCACTCAATGGAATGATATTGAAGCAGTTTGGTTCACAAGGGCAGAAAAAGAGTTTTTTGTTTGCGTTGAAACTGGGGCAATATGCATATTTGAGCAAGGCTCAGGGGCATTTGCCAATATTGTTGCTTGATGATATTTTTGAGAAATTAGATCAAAACAGAATGGAAGCCTTGCTTACCATCATTCGTGATAAAACCTTTGGACAGGTTATTCTCACCGACACGCATCCCGAACGTATCAGATATGCTTTTGGGCCTGATGCTGACATTGGGTTTATTCACTTATAGTCATAAAAAGAAGAGCGGGAATACGTATTCCCGCTCTTCTTTTTATCTATTCACCCATAATAATCGGTTTACCGATACAGCCACTTGGCATTTGTATATGCAGTAGTGCAGCCAGGGTTGCTGAGATGTCAGTCATGTTAACTACAGTTGTTGTTTCTCCTTTAGGTATGTTCCAACCGTACCAAAGTAATGGAATATGTGTGTCGTAAGGGTTCCATGTACCATGAGTAGTACCGGTTTTGCCATGCGCTTCAAACCAACCCGGGTTGAGAATAATTTGTATACTGCCGCTTCTGCCTCTGTTGTACCCGTTTATAAGCATTGTGCGAATCGGTTCAGGTATTGCAGTGCGATTCATGTTTTCCATGTCTGCTACGTAGGCAATTTCCGGTTTTTTATTCAGGTATTCGAAAATGCTTTCTTTTACCTTGTTTCTATCTAAATTGGCTGCTTTGATCGTGGAGTCGTTGAGGTAAAACTGGTAATTGGTAAAGTGTTTAATGATGTCGTTTTGGTTATAAATGTTTTTCAGGTAGTTATTTAGCCCTGTTTTCATGTCTTTTTCCATAAAACCTGCAGGCACTTGCTCGTCCATCAGGTATTGTGGGTTATGAGCTGCACCATGATCAGCAGTAAGGAACAAGAGGTAATTACCTTTACCTACTTTCTTGTCCAGGTAGTCGAGTAGTGATGCCAGCTGCGCATCTAGTTTGAGGTATGTGTCTTCAACTTCAATGGAGTTTGGACCAAATTGATGCCCAACATAATCTGTGCTGGACAAGCTGATAGCCAAGAAGTCGGTTTCGCTGCCTTCTCCCAGTTTTTCGCCATCACGACAGGCTTCAGCTATCTGAATGGTGAGCATATTGCCCATTGGTGTAGCTTTGAATGCATTGTATTTGTCCTTGCCGCTCAGTGATTTGATACTGTGCGGGAATACAGGTGCGTTTTCACCTTTGAAACTGCCTTCGTAGGCGTTATTGTCTGGCAGGCTCTGCGTATAAAGCTTGGTTGTAGGGTCTTGAAGCTCCCAATTAAGATTGATAAGGCTATCTGTAACCTTTCTTTTATTGAAAATACTTAACCACGCC
>CANGMZ010000141.1 GCA_947454715.1 Chitinophagaceae bacterium | reverse complement strand
TTAAATCCATACCTATCTAGCCAATGCTTACTGGCTGCAACGATGTTCATGTTTGTATCAAACATGGTCATTGAAGCCGGCATGTTTTCCATTAAAGCTTTGAGCTGATTAATCATTAATATGAGCGGTACTTTTAAGTATTTTGTATTTTAAAAATGACAAATTGTTTTGATATTTCTTAAATAATAAATGCTGTAAATACAAATGTAATAAACAAATCAACAACTGCATAACTGTGTTGTAACTATAAATAGGGATAGGAACGCAAAAATAGATAAGTCTAAATTGTAGTAAGTCACTAACGTTAGGGATTTTGTTGTTTAAAAACATAGAATAAGTGGAAAATAAAAGACATATAGTGCTTATTGTTAGAAAGTTATGTTATTGTGAATGTTTAAATAGAGCAATCGTGCATTTGTATGTAATTCCGTTTAAACTCAATTCGGCACTTATTTTGCTATATTAGCATGAAACAACAATAACATGCGCTTTACAATATTTTTGATTGCACTTACTTTTCCTCTTCTGTGTGTAGCCCAACATATAAAACTTGCAGAAGCAAGCAGGCAAAACTGGAGTGGGGGTATTGCGGGTAGTAGCGGTAGCCATTGCCTGTTTGTTTTTGAGTTTAGTAGTTATGACAAGGTGCCTGTGCCGGAGGCAATATGGATAGAGAATAAAGAGTACAAGATAATAGCTAATGATAGCACAGGCAGAAACAACACTACAGTTAAGTTGAGTGCGGGAGGTAAAAAGGTGAGTTACGAGACACGGATAGAAACCAATAACAGAAGACGATTCATGCCCGGAGGTAAAGCAGCAGAAAATCAGCAGCCACCGGTTGCCGTGAAGGGAGCTGCCTTGTTGGTATATAAATATAAAGGTAAGGATACATATTATACAATAAAGAAAATTCTACATGAGTTGCCGCCGCTGAACTACCCATAATATGGGCATTCAGCAAGAAGCAACGTAAAATGAAATGCATAGTCGATTAATATATTTGAAGGTATTTCTTTGTAAAAAACACCTTTTCATAAATACACGAAAGTTGTATCTTTGCAGCCCTTAATGAAAAAATAATATGGCCATCCGATTAAGGTTTGGCTATTTTTTTAACTAAAAAACTGATCAGATAAATGGCTACTGTAGCACGTGAAAATTTAGGTACACTGCACGATAAGGTAACTGTAAAGCTTACAAAGGAAGATTACCTTCCTTCGTTTGAAAAATCGCTGAAGCAATATGCAAAGACTGCCAATGTACCGGGTTTCCGTAAGGGAATGGTACCTGCGGGAATGATCCGTAAGATGGCCGGTCAGCAGATGTTTAACGAAGAGGTGATTCGCTCAGCAGGCAAGCACCTTGAAGACTATATGCAGAAAGAACAGCTGGCAATATTTGCACAGCCAATGATCATGCCAAGCGAGCAACCTGTAAAGCTGGATATCAATAGCCCATCGGATGTTGAGTTCACGTTTGAAATTGGTATCAAGCCTGAGTTTGAAATACCTGCTATCAAGAATAAAGCAAAGCTTACTGCTTATAAGATTATCGCTTCTGAAAAAATGATGGATGATGAGATAGAGCGCATCAAACGTCGTTCCGGTAAGGTAGAAGATCAGGAAGCAGTAACAGGAAAAGATGATGTTATCTATTGCACTTTTGAAGCATGTGATGCTGACGGAAATGTAACAGGTGCTAAAATAGAGGAGACTGCAATACTGGAGAAAATGCCGGTAGCACTGCAAGAAAAGCTGAAGGGTATGAAGGCCGGCGAGAGCATGGTTATTGTTCCTGCAGAAGTATGTACTGCAGAAGAGTTGCCTAAGTTCCTGAAAGATCCGCTAAAGGCAGGTGAAGCAGGAGCGAACCAACACTACAGACTGGAGCTGAGTAAGGTAGGGTTGTTGATACCTGCTGAAATGGGTCCTGAATTATATGCACAGGTATTCCCTAGCACAGAAGTAGCAGATGAGGCTGATTTCAGAGAGAAAGTTAAAGTGGAATTGCAGCGCGAATTTGATCGTATAGCTCGTGAGCGTTACCACAACGAAATATTTGAATTACTGGTACATAGCACACCAATTACTCTTCCGGTTGACTTCTTGAAGCGCTGGATGAGAGAAGGTGGTGAAAAGCCAAAGAGTGCTGCTGAAGTAGAAGCGGAATTCAGTGGTTTTGAGCACCAACTTCGTTGGCAGCTGATCTCTGATAAAGTTATCGGAGAGCACCGTATTGCAGTAACGCGCGATGAAGTGAAGAACGACATAAAGACACGCGTGTTGGCATACTATGGTATGGATGCAGAAGATGAAGCACCATGGATGGATGGCTATATGGACAAAGTAATGCAAGATGAGAAAATGGCTGATGAAACATTCCGCCGCTTGCTTACAGATAAAATCTTCCTTGCACTGGAAGGTCAGTTCAGTACAGAAATGAAGGAAATAGGTGAAGAAGAATTCTTCAAGCTACAGGATCCGCATTCTATGCACCACCATCATTAATTGAAACTTAATGATATTGATACGGTCCGCACTAATGTGCGGACCTTTTTTATTCAGGTTGACTAATCTTCAACCAACAAAAAAACCTCCCAATTGGGAGGTTTTTTGTTTCAAAAAGTATGATTTAAGTAATTAGATTTTCCAATCGTCAACATTAGCACCTTCGCTAACTGTAAGAGTAGTAGCACCATTTGTATTAATAATAGTGTCGCTACCTTCTTCATTTTCCTGATCGTGGTTGAACGCATCGAAGTCGAAATCCGGCATAAGGTCGGTTTTTACGTAATTGATGGTGTCAGAAAGTGCTGCCAGAAATTTGTTGAAGTCTTCCTTGTAAAGGAACATTTTGTGTCTGTCGTAACCATTATCGTCGAAGCGTTTTTTGCTTTCAGTGATGGTTATGAAATAGTCATTGCCGCGGGTTGAACGTACATCGAAGAAATAAGTTCTTCTTTTGCCCGCCTTTATGCGTTTGCTGTATAAACTTTCATTCCGATTATCTCCACGGTTCTCACCTTGATTATCGCTGAAGTTTTTGTTTTCGTACGCCACAAATCTTTATTTTAGTGATTAAATATGACACAAATTTAACAAAACCCTGCAAGTATCCAAATAAATTTCTGTAACGTGTAATTAATGATAATAAAAGATAAAAGGGTTCTGGTGATATATCCTAATATTGTTGACACAACATGTTTTTGAGTTTACTATGCGTTACTTGCTTATTTGTATAATTAGTGTTTACTCACTCACTACGGGGTATGCTCAGATACCAATCAACAATCCGATAGACCCAACAGATACGGAGCTGAACACCGCAGTAAAGTTTGTGAGTAATTACCTGAGTGAGTTTACTATCAAAAATAAGTACCTGCCTGATTTTAGCAAATATTGGTCGGAAGCAGATTGTACCCAATACCGAATACCGGATAGATTGCTGTATGCGGTAAATGCAGAGATACCCACGTATATGCTAGGCACACCAACTATATTAATGGCTAAACCTGAGCAAGGTATGGTGCATATAAAAGTGATGTTCAGTAGAATAGACTCTGCGGGGAAATTGTTGGTGACGGCTATCACTAATCATTATATAAGGCATGATACCGTAGGTAAGTTATTGTTTGTGAACCCAATGCAAGTGGTTGTGCCTGAATGGCAGACTACAGACTATGGTAGTATTACCTATCACTACCCGGCTTATCACCGGTTTGATAAAAAGAAGGCAAAGGATATGGAAGCTCAGATAGCCAAGCTGGAACATGACTGGGGGTTGATACCAATATGGATTCAATATTACTTTGCCGACACAAGAGAGGAATTAGAACATTACAGAGGATTTGACTTTACTATCGCGATGGGCAACCGTAATAAGCCCAGCGGAATAAGCGATGGTATAGATAACATTATTTATTGCGGAGGATGGGGCGAGAACTATTTTCATGAGGTGGTGCATATATACCTAAATAAACTTTTCCCACAATCGCCACTAACTGAAGGGCTTGCGGTGTTTTATGGTGGCAGTTTGGGGCACGATTTAGCATATCACCTGAAGCGGTTAAACCAGTATCTGAAACAGCACCCGGAAATAGACCTGAATGATATTGATGAGTTCTACTACATGGATAATTTTACCAATCCGTTGAGTACCATACAGGGTTTACTATGCAGCATGGCATACAATAAAGATGGAATAACCGGATTAAGAAGAACCATGAAGTACCCTACACTTGATGCACTTTTGCAAAAGGAGTATGGCGTAAAGAAAGGAGAGTGGGATAAATTTTTTAGGGAAAGGATTGAAAAGATTGAAGCACGTTAAATAACGCCGTAGCGTTTTCATCTTTATTGACGTGGGTTTTGTGTCCCACGTTTAGGTTCGTCCCAAAACTGTGCTTCAGATACATGTTGACTGTATGGTAATTCATGTCAATACCAAATGTCTTATTGATCCAATCTGTAGCTTGTTTATAAGAAGTAAACCCTCCTTTGGGTTTAGAAAGTTTCTTTTCAAGCTCTTCTTTTTGCTTATCGTTAAGTGTCGACGGGCGGTTACCACCTCGCCCTTCTGCCAATAATCCTTCCAGCCTTTTACTCCTGTAAATATTTTTCCATTTGCGGATGCTATCACGGTTGCATTTTGTCTTTTGTGCCAATTCGTTGGTAGGTGTAATACCGTTAACGATTGCAAGCAACATCTTTAATCGGGGCTTAGCCGACGAAGTACTTTTGATAAGTAATTTGGAAAGTTGCTCTGATGATTCTGTTACTCCGATTCCCTGTAAAATATTCATACTAAACTACAGCAAAAATAATGTCGATATTCAATGTTTAATTGGTGCCACAGGCGTTGCTCTATCTCCCGACCCTACTGTTGCGGGGAGGTAAAACAACGAAACCTTGAGAAATTGAAATGTCTTATCTTTAGCGCCTTAACACATTGCAATTGTCACTATTGGTCAAAAAGGGTTTATCTATTATTCAGTATATAGTTATTTTCATACCTGCCATTGTTTATTTCGCGGTAGTGAGCAGGTATGCGGAGAATATACCTTCTGTTGATGATTTTGATGCGATACTGGCCTTTATGTGCAGGTATAAGCATGCGCAGGGGGCTGATAAGTTCTTTATGTTGTTTGAGCAGATGAATGAGCACCGTATATTTTCATCAAGGGTAGTATATGTGCTTTATGATGCTCTTGCCGGCGGCATCAATTTCAGGAACCTCATTTTTATTGGCAACCTTGAGTTGCTGCTTACTTTTGTTATACTGGTGGCATTTATAAAAAAGGCTATCCCGAGATACTGGTTTGTGGCTTCGCTGGTGGCGGGCATCACGCTTTTTGATCTTAATAATTGGGAGAATGCCAACTTTGCTACAGGATCTATCCAAAACTTTGGAATCATTTTTTTATTCAGTGCCACGATGTTCTTTTACAATGAGAAGGGAAAATGGCAGAGTGCGCTGGCGGTTATCTTGCATATCACCTGTACGTTTTCAAGCGGTAATGGTTTGGTGGCTTCTGCATTTCTTTTGCTATTCAATATTTTCAATAGTAACAAGCTAAATATATACCTGGCCATAGGAGTATTCCTGTCGTGCAGCCCGCTGTATTTTTTGCATTATACACGGGTAGCCGAAACAACGGTCATTGCGCCGGCAAGCCACATCATCCAGTACTTTTTCCAGTTTGCCAGCAACCATATTTATTACGATAATAATAACATGCTTTCGGTAGCGGTCGGAGTACTTATTGTGGGGGGCGTTATTTTGTTAGTACCACTTAGCCGCAAGCTTCGGATACGGGAAGGTGCGGCCCCATTGATCTTTCTGCTTGGTTTTTTACTGGCGTCCATGTCGCTGATCAGTACCTTCAGGTCTAATTTCGGCTTTTATATACCCAGCAGGTACCTGCTCTATCCTAATATGTTACTTGCCCTGCTGTTCATCTTTATCCTGCTGAAGGTCAGTGATAAAATTGCTAAACCTATCGCAATCGGGTTTACACTACTGTTGATCGTGACCTATAATATGAATTTTCGTGGTAGTATTGACCAGCTGAAAAAGCTGCAAACGGCGATAGAAAGCCCTGAGCTGGACTATCCTGATAAAAAACGGGCTAACACTGTGCTAGCCGAGTCTTGTGAGTTGAGGATATATTGTTTGAGGAAGAGGTAAGGGGGGATCTCTTCTGCCCATTTGCCCCAAGTGTTTCCTGATTAGAAGCTTTTATTGAATATATAAATTCAGACAATCCAACGGAACAAATCGAACGGCTTTTGTTTCTGAATGGACTTGAGGTCTTTTCTGTTCTCTTTTATAACAAGATATATTGCCTTTGCCATACGTCAAAGGCAATATATTTTAGTACTATTTAAAAGTATAATTGGTATTATATCTAAAACTAAGCTTGAGGTTTATCGAAATTGAACATCCAGTTAACTCCGAATTTATCTGTACACATACCAAACTTAGCACCCCAGAAGGTGTCTTGCAGTGGCATGGTAACTACACCGCCAGCTGCCAGTGCATTGTATTCGCGAGTCATGTCTTCTTCGTTATTAAAGTCTAGTGCCATTGAGAAGTTATTACCTACATGCACAGGATGCTCTTCTCCACCATCAGAGAACATTACTTTTTGTCCGTGAATGTGCATGATGCCATGCATGACCTTGTTTTTCATTGCTTCACTAGCAGGCATTTGTGTGTCGCTGAAGCGCATAAGTGTTTCTATGCTACCGTTTGTGGCATCTTTATAAAAGTTCATTGCTTCCTCCGAAGTCCCGTTGAAATTGAGGTAGATATTGAGTCCCATATTGTTTATGTTTTGGGCAAGATATAGAAAATTTTGGAGTCGCTAAGTGATATAAGTATGAATATTGCACTAATTGACCACAGACGAGATATCTGATCTATAAGTACGTTTACCATACTTGCAAAGTATTAAAAGTTGTGTACAAACTGATCGAGACTATCTTCCTCGGCAAGGTTGAATTTTTTCTTTAGTCTGTATCTGTTTTTCTTTACGCTCTCTGCTGATATACCCAACATACCTGCACATTCTTTATTATCAATATTGAGTTTGATAAGCAGGAACTGCCGTTGGTCGCCTGCGGCGAGTTCCGGGAAATTTTGTCTAAGGCGGTTAATGAACCCGGGGTACACCTTATCAAATTTGATCTTGAATTGAACCCAGTCGTCTTCAGTTAAGATTTTTAGCTGATAGAGTTCGCTTAGATGTTCGTTCTCTATTTGTTGATTATTGTTATCTGTAATAGCAGATAGTTTTACTTCCAGTTCTTCAATGAATTTATTTTTGGCTATAATATTCTCGGTGAAGTTTTTGAGGTCTCTTTCATTGGCTTCCAATTCCAACTTAACTTTTTCAATAAGCAATCTGTTTTTCCTATTCCTATTTGTGAGTAAGAGAATAATAAGCGAGGCAGTAATAATGATAAAGATGGTGAAGATGAGGTAAACTAATTTTTTGATTTTGTCTATATGTTGCAGCGCACTGAGCCTGGTTATTTCTTCTTCTTTTTTTTCTGTCTCGTATTTTACATTAATGTCGGCAATAGCCTTTACTTTTTCCTCATTGAACATGGAGTCTCCCCATGCTTTGTATTTTTGATAATATGTAAGTGCGTGTTCAAAATCATGTTCACTTTTATAAATGTTGTATAATTTTTTGTAGCCACTTGCAATAGCATCTTTTTGATCATTTTTGACTGCGTCATTAATTGCTTCGTTCAGTAGTTTTTCGGCTTCAACTCTATTGCCTGTTTTCCAGATGCAGTTGGCCAGATTTTGTTTGATGATCGTAATTTGTCTTAAATCACCTGCCTGTTGCATTAATAATAAAGACTCTTTAAGGTTGGCAATGGCACTATCCCATTTTTGTAAGCCCATGTATGCAAGTGAAAGGTTATTCAGGCTTTCTGCTATTTCGCGTGCTTTACCTGTTTTTCGCCTAATAGCTAATGATGCATAAGAATAGCGGAGAGATGTGTCGAATTTGTTTATATTAAAATAACAGGTTGCCAGTATTGTTTGCATGTAGGCAGCCATTTGGCTGT
>CANGMZ010000140.1 GCA_947454715.1 Chitinophagaceae bacterium | reverse complement strand
TTAGAAAAAACCTAGGAAATTTTATCTGGAAAGAAAGGAACAGTTTGAGCGATGCACTCGTATGGGTGCATCCTTTGCTGTTTTCTATTCTTTCCAGGGCTCTCCTAGGTGCCTTTCTAAGATAGTAACATGCAAGGTGCACCCTCTTTATTGTAGCTACACCACGAATGGTTAATTTGATTATAATTATTATAGCAAATTAAAAGACTAAACAGCTTGTTTTAATATAAAATGCAATTACAGTATGTGAAATTAGTTTCAATTTAATATTTACAATAACAACTAAAATGTAATTTTTTAATTAAAATAGCGTTGCTAAACATCTCCTTCTAAGATAAAACCTAGGAAATTTTATACGGAAAGAAAGGATTGGTTTAAGTAATTCACTCAAATGGGTGTATTCTTTGCTGTTATCTATTCTCTCTTAAAAAATAGTGTCTTATTAGATAGATTATTGCATGATAAACCCATTATATTTTATCTGCAATATAGTTTAACGTGATTTTTTAAAATCGTTAAACCAAATGGAACAAAAAGCAAAAAACAATAATTTATACAAAGCAAAAACATCAAAAAAAGACGAATTCTATACTCAATATCATGATATTGAAAAAGAAATAAATGCTTATTTAGAATATAACCCTAATGTATTTAGAGATAAAATAATACTACTTCCCTGTGATGACCCTGAATGGAGCAGTTTTACAAAATACTTTGCTCAGAATTTTGAATACTTCGGACTAAAAAAATTAATTAGTACTAGTTATGCCCCAGATAGTAAAAATTATAATACAAATTATCAGCCTAGTCTCTTTGAAGTTAATAACCCTCAATATGATATAAAAAAGACCAAAAAAAATGGAAAAATATTTACACTTACGAAAGATAAAACAGGTGATGGAAAAATTGATGTAAACGATTTAGAATGGCATTATTTAAAAGGTGACGGAGATTTCAATAGTCCAGAGATAAAAAAACTAAGAGACGATTCTGATATCATAATTACCAATCCTCCATTTTCGTTATTCCGTGATTTTTTAAATTGGATTCTTGAAGAAAAGAAGCATTTTTTAATAATAGGAAATATAAATGCAATTTCTTATACAGATGTTTTTTCTCTTATTAAAAAAGGGGAAATGTGGCTAGGATCCACAAATTTCAATACTGGCATGTATTTTAAAGTGCCTCCTGACTTTATTTATTCTAGCACATATAAATTTGAAAAAGAAAAAAATGGCGAAAAAGTAAATCGTGTACCTGGTGTTTGCTGGTTCACAAATATAGACCATGGTAGGAGACATGTCCAACTGAAATTACAATCAATGTCAGACAATTTAAAGTATAGTAAACACAAGGAAATAAAAGGGAAAAAAGCATATACAAAATATGACAACTACGACGCTATTGATGTTCCATTTACCTTGGCTATTCCGAGTGATTTTGATGGAATAATGGGTGTGCCAATAACTTTTTTGGACAAATTTTCTCCAGAACAATTTGAAATTATTGGTCAAGGACAAGGTAACCTCTTTAGAGAAATAAGCCCAAAAGGCTTAAGTAAAAAATTTGTTGAAGATTATTATAAAGCAGGGGGCACTGGTTCAATAAAAGAGGACCACCCAGTTCTTGGTTATTATAATGAAAATGGACAAGCAATTATACCATATATGAGAATTTTAATAAAACACAAAAAACCTACTAAATGAAAACTACACTAAGAACGAATCTAACTGTTCAAGATATCTGCAATGGATTTATTTATAATGAACATGAGGGAAAAGGCTTATTTGGTTTGTCAGGCAAATTAACTATCCAACCAGAATACCAACGAAATTATATTTATGCAGATGGAAAAAGAGATGTGGCAGTAATCGAAAGTATCCTAAAAGGATACCCATTAGGCTTAATATATTTTAATAAAATAAACGATGACACTCTCGAGGTTCTTGACGGACAACAACGTATTACTAGTTTCGGGCGATTTGTAACTAATAAGTTTGCAATAAAAGATGAAAATGGTATGGAACAATATTTCAGAGGAATAGCAGCTAATAAACAAAAAATAATTCTAGAAACTAATCTTTTAATCTATGAATGCGAAGGGACAGAAAGTGAGATTAAAGAATGGTTTCGTACTATAAATATAGCAGGAGTTCCACTTAATAATCAAGAATTACTGAATGCCGTATATTCTGGCCCTTTCGTAACACTTGGAAAAGAGGAATTTAGTAATAGTCAAATTGCAAGCATTCAAAAATGGGGCGCATATATTTCAGGAAGTGCAAATCGACAAGACTTTTTAGAGCGAGCAATCGAATGGGTAAGCAAAGATAATGTTGGAGAATACATGAGTAAGCATCGTTTTGATAACAATATCAAAGAGTTAACTAATTATTTTGCAAGCGTTATTGACTGGGTTACATCTGTTTTTACAGATGTTGAAAGTGAGATGAAAGGTCTTGAATGGGGTAAATTGTATGAATTATATCGGAAACAACCATATGATTCTAAGGCCGTTTCACTTCAAGTCAAAAAACTTTATTCTGACCCTTACGTAAAAAATAGAAAAGGTATATTTGAATTTATACTTGGAGGTTCTTTAGACACAAAACTACTTGAGATTCGTGTATTCGATGAAGCGACAAAAAAATCAATTTGTGCAATGCAAACAGATTTAGCGGACAAACAAGGCATTTCAAATTGTCCTTTGTGTGCTTTAGGTAATGATTCTAACAAAACCAAAATATGGAAATTAGCCGAAATGGATGCAGACCATGTTACAGCATGGAGCAAAGGAGGTAGTACAGATCCTAAGAATTGTCAAATGTTATGTAAAACCCATAATAGAGCAAAAGGGAATAAATAAAAAATTATTTACTTGCTATAATAGTTCCCCAATACTCCCAAATCATTACCATCGCCATGGTATCTAATTCGCAATAGCGAAGTAGTGCCTGGCGGTATAGTTCTCTTTCTGCATCTGTCATGTCTGCAAATTGCAAATAGGCATAAGCAATCATAGCGGCACCGCCGTTGTCAAGGTTGCTTAAGTTGCCTTCAGCTTCTATTTCCTCTAATGCTTCTTCATCAAAAATGGGTGGCAAGGTTTTATAGGGATTTTGTCCTTTTGTATCATCAATCCAAATATGCGGTGTTGTTAAATTTAAACTTGGGATAGTTGGAGTGGCGTATATGGGTTGACTGTACTTTTCTCTTAAGTAGTCTGAGCTTTTAATAATAGCAGGTAGTATGTCCTTAATAGAATTAGATCCTTTTGCATGTAATGAATAAAAGTATTTTACTACAAAGTCCCATAAGTCCTGCATATTGTTGGTAGGCTCCCATGATTCACCTGGAGTGTCATCACCTGGCGTAGTAATTTCTCTTATAAATGCCATTAGTTCCTCTTTGTCTGGCACTTCTTGTTCACTTACTTCATATAGTTGCTTATATAAAAGCAATAGGTAAGTGTTTTCGTGTTTATGGTATCTGAATATAGTTCCTTCTATACCTCCCAAATCTTTCTTTAAACGTCTTAAAAAATCATAGTTAGGGAAAGTCCCTTTTTCGAAATTTAAATATTGGCTTTTGTGTGCAATGTTTCCTTTTGCATCCATGATATGATAGGAGTACTGAAAAGCAATGGCTTCGTAAGGCCGTCTATCTTTATGAAAAGGCAAAGCAACCATCGTGGTTTCAAAATCTATAAAATGATAAGGTGCTGGCAAGCTATCAAATAATTCCTTCAGGCCTTCTTTATCAATATGAGGTGTATAATCCTTTGCTTTTGATTTCTCTACTTGTAATAGTCTTCTCTTTGTTGGGTCAATGGCATCTCCTATCGGCTCCTCTTTACCGGCTCCTCTTGGAAAAAAAGTTTCATCTAATTGTTTTAGTAAATAACGTTTATCAGTGCAGGCATCATTTATAAAACTTTTTTGTCCAGCAAGCCCTCCCCATAATTCAAGCACCAAGGGTTGAGTTAACTCTGCATCAGTTAGTTTGGCAATATGTTTCCAACATTCGTGTAAGCCACTCTTTTTATCGCCTAAAGGATATTCCTTGTTTTTATATTGACACCCTTTACACTTTGTTCCAACCTTTGTGGACCATATTCTTTTATTGCTTGAATATTGCTCAGATAAATATTCAATTAGGGTTTCAAAAGTCCAATCTTCAGCATTTTGGTGTTCTAAGTCAATATCAACCTTATTGGAATAAATCCAATTGCATACATCGTCTACATTAATTGTCTTTAACGGGATTTGGCCCAAGTCGGCTGCTGTTATACCTTGCTTTACTTCAACATCTATATTTTTAACTTTGCGCTTTATTTTAAATAATTGATTCAATCCCTCAATAGTAGCATTTTGTGTTTTGTCGGCAAGTACAATGTAGGTAATTACCGTTTTGTTAGGGTTTGCTTTTTGAACCACATATTTTTGAAAAGCAATATCATATAAATATTCTCTCCATTCTTTATCCAATTGTCTTGTCCCTTTTAAAGGACCACGTTTTACTTCTTTGATGAATTCAACATCCTCATCCCAGGACTTTGCTTTTACTTCATATATTTTAATGGTATCTCTTTCTTCTACAAATAAATCGGTTCTTACAAAATAGTCCTTATAAGCAAAGGCAGCTTCTGCTATAACAACCTTACCTCCTTTCTCACGTTTTTCCTTGGTTTGGGCTAATGACTTTTCATAATCCAATTCATTAATGGTTATGTTTTCCCCAACAGGGTCATTACATACTAAGAATTTAGCCAATTCGCCTACTTGATAGCCACCTTCGGCCAATGCCATCATAAATGGGTCGTCAGCATTGTTGTCGGCATAGTTATTACCCTTTGTGCCATAGTATAATTTTGTTGGGCAACTTAATGCTTGCTTGAATCGCGATTTAGATAGATAAGCCATGTTTGAAATTGATGTTTTAAATATACGAATTATTGTATGCTATATAGTGTTTTAAAATAATATTTAAGTCCTCCAATACCTTGCGCTTTGGCTATGTAACTTGTATTGAACAATCGTAAATTTTATGTCAAAACTGCACTTGTATTTTATGGAAGAGTTACAGTTAATCGTCTACTATGTATTGTCTGCTTTTAGTAAGAAATACAAAAATGAATGTCTTTGCTTATTTGCAGGATTGCCATTACTTTTCTTATATGACCACCCTTATTTAATCTTTAATCTATTAAAATAAATTATATGGACACAAATAAAATTATTAAGCTATTTACAAATGGACATATTGTTTTTGAAGACATTATAACTAAAAGACTTGAGTGCACCTATGGAATTCAATTAGTACAGAAAGGTAAGAGCAGATTTGATACAAGGCATAACAACTCGAATTTAGATTGGATGGTAAATAAGGAATTAGGATGGGGTGGTTCTATGAAAGACGATTATCCCTATAGATGGGATATTACTTCCGATGCAAGTGTTGTATGTTATAGAAGCAACTTTGTAGAATATACATTCTTTGACCTTATAGAGCTTTCAAAAGAAGAACAGGAAAATATCATTAAAGAAAAAGAGAAAGCTGAAATAGAGGCATCAGAAAGGGCAAGAATCGTTGGTATACTTACAAAAGTGTTAATTCATCAAATGATGCCTTTTAGTAAAGTACATACAGGATTTCTTGAAATTAATTACGGTATTCACCTTAAGCAAACTCAAAGGGGGATGCATATGAATATGAGATATAAACCTAGGTATGGTAATGTAAATTGGGTAGCTAATCAAGTATTATGTTGGGGGTCCAATACAGGATGGGATATTACAACCGATGGTAAAATAGCTTGTTGCAGAATTAACTATGACGATTACGTGAATTTCGAAATAGAAGTGCTAACACAAGAACAAATAGAAGAATACAAGGTTAAGGAACAAGTAGTTCCAGATGATTCTTTTAAGAAATTACAAGTATTAAAGAAAATGCTTGAAGCTGACTTGATATCAAGTAAGGAATACGCTATAAAGAAAGAAGAATTACTTAAATTGTATAATTAATACGAAAGTTATGGGAAAGTATGGTTTTAGCTTTAGTTGGAAAAGAGCCTTAGGTATTTCTTCGGCAAAACAAAAGTTTGCCAGAGAAACTGGTATACCAACAACAAAATCGGGTTTAGAACGAAAAGTTGGTAGAGGACTACTAAGTTTATTGGGTAGTTTATTGGGTAGTTTATTTAGTAGAAAAAGCAAATATTAATAATGGGTAAAATAGTAAAACCAGAATGCATATGCGATGCCCAATTTAAACCAATTTTAATTGGAGGGGGTATGAATGAATCTAATCCTAAGGTTTATGCTCCATTTTATTGTGACCATTGTGGAAGTATTTCCCAAAGCAATCTATTTGCCAAAGAAAATAGATGTTGGAGATGTCGAAAAAAGCTAACTATGTATGGCAGAACAATAGGTTATTTTAGTGATGATGAATCTGATAGGTTTTATAATCCTAAAAAGGTAGTGATTGATTGGATAATGGGAATGGATTTGCAATATATTTTGGAAGACAAAAAATACCATTGCCCTTCATGTAAAGAGAAAAAATTAGAATTTTTAAATCGAGGTCTTTGGGACTAATTATGAAAGCACAAGTTATCCCTTTATGCAACTGTAATTCGTTCTATGGAAAATCAGAAATCGGTGATTTATCCGTAAATAACAATCCTGCCCTATTTATCCCTTATTACTGTAATAGTTGTATTGTTATTGAATCAATAAAATATTCAGCTATAAGACCTATTTGCAATACTTGTAATAATAAAATGAAGCGATATGGGTTTATTGAAAGGACCACTGGAGACGAGATTTATAGCTTAACGGATGATTTTATGGATAACTTTATATTGTATTGCTATATTGAACCCAATATGATTTATAGCTTGTCTAATGAAAAACACTTTTGTCCTAAATGCAAAAAAATGAATCTTACATTTCTTACTTAATATTTCGATGTTTCTAAAATAAATTATATGGCAGGTTTTATTTTCGGTGAATTCGAGGAAGAAAAAGTAGCATGTCCTTCGTGTAAATGGATAGGTTTAGGAAAAGACTTAAAACCTATCGAATTTCACGAATCACTCATTTTCGATTTAGGTTGCCCTATATGCATGGAATATATTGGATTCATGTCTTGCCCGATAACTGAACAATATGAGGCATTTAAAAAAAGAACAAATTCATAAACTACAAAGTTTTTCGAAATGAAAAATACTTATTGCACAATTTTACTATTAATTATTGGTACAATTTCGGTAAATGCACAGAAAGTGTTTAGGACTTCCTATAAAAGCGATGCCGATAAAATCATCTTTGTTACGGATTATAAGTCGGAAGCAGACATGATTGTTTACGAAACAAAATACAAGAGCGAAGCAAAGCCATATTCAGGTATTTGGTTCTGGACTACCTATAAAAGCGAGGCCGACTGGCAGGTATATTTTACCAAATACAAATCTGAGGCCAACTTAAAAATTTATATTACTAAGTACAAAAGCGAAGCTGGGATGAAATAACATTTTTTAAATTAATTTTTTTAAGGCTGTTTTTTGGGGATTTTAAAAATTAGGCGAAAGGCACTTTAACTTTAAAATTACAGGCCAAATTTGAGGCTAAAAAATCTATACAAATTGATTTTGATCTTTCGGCAACAAGCAGTTTGTATTCTTTAATTCTTGACTGTACATGTTATACTTTCGTTTTATTTAGGATTTCGAGAATCCTGTCGAGTTTATCCATCTCAATTTTACTTAATTGCACCTGCAATGCTTCGATTTCTTTTTTAGCATCAATATTGGTTTGATAATCGTGTTGAGCTTGTTCACGATCCCTCTGATTTTGTCGATTTTGTGACATCATGATTATAGGTGCTGCGTATGCTGCCTGTGTCGAAAAAATTAGATTCAATAAAATAAATGGATACACATCCCAATGCTTTACAAAACCAACTACATTTAATATCATCCATACCAATACAATAATGCTTTGCCATATAATAAAATTCCATGACCCCATACCATTTGCTACGGAATCTGCCAATTTATCTCCGAACTTCATTTTCTCCTTGTGTTTTTGATGCCATGTTTTATTTTCCATAGTGTTTTAGTTTTATACAAATCTATTGAATTGCTTTACTTGCAACTATTTAATATTCCAATTATCCTTTACTAATTTATCGTAATCCCTTAATACCACATTAAACTTACTAATAGGGTTTAAGGTTTCTCTTATTTTGTCCAATGGACCCATTATCTTTTCCCCTTCGAAAATCATACCCAATAATGCCCTTGTTGATGC
>CANGMZ010000139.1 GCA_947454715.1 Chitinophagaceae bacterium | reverse complement strand
CAGCAACATTTTCTGTAGCTATTACTTTACCGTTCATATCAAATACAGTAACAACGCCATTGTAACCTGAAAGGTTCAATACATTGCTAACTGGGTTTGGATACATTTTGGAATCTGCAGCTACCACGTTGTTTACGCCAACATGAGATGCAGCAGTCAATTCTGTAAATGCAGCATTAGCACTGTTCCATTTATCAGTAGAACCATCATTACCATTGTTGTTTACTGCATTGATAAGACCATAAGCAGTAACTGTACCTGTACCTGCAGCCGGTGCAACCCATGTAAGTGATACTACATAAGTAGAACCCGTAGCACCACCACCTGTAGTAGCCGGTATTGTATTTGTGTGCTCTAGGAAAGTGATACCACCTGTACCTGCACTCAAGCCAGTGCTAGCCGGTGCACCAGACAATGTACCTGCATTTACTGAGGCAGTACCTGTACCTGATACCATAGACAACTGAGCACCAAAGCCAGGCAATGAAGTTGTTCCTGTGTTAGTACCGGTCATTTTCAATGTGTAAGTCATACCTGCTACATAATGCGTAACCGGAACACCAGCAGAGTCTAATTCAATAGCGACTGTTGTGCTAGATGCAGCAGAACCGTGGCAGCTACCGCAACCTACAGTACTACCATGGCTACCAGTTCTGTTAGAACCGTATCCATTACTATAACTGCTCATTGATACGTAAAGGAACGCACATCCTAATGTTAATAGTAAAGCTCTTTTTTTCATTTTATTGTGGTTTTAAAAATTTGAGCAGCAAATATAAACAATTGAATGACAATCATTTATCAATTTTATGTTACGACAAAGATTTTTTTTCTATAAGTATAACTGCAACTAATTATTTTAAAGCAAGTGCTTCGCCCTACGCCGAACTAATACCGCAAAAACACTACAAGACAGCTCACAATAATGAAATACTTTTGCAACTCATCAGTTGCGTTATGAGATTATCGTTTGTTATTGTATTCCTATTACTGGCTTGCTCAGTCCATGCACAGAACAATGCCCGGATAACCGGAAAAGTATATGACTCTGTTTCGCGGGGCGGATTGGAATATGCAACAGTAACGGTAATGGACAGAGTGAGCCATAATGTGATCAATGGCGCTGTTTCTGACCCCAAAGGCTCTTTTAGCGTCACCGGCTTGCCGGCAGGCAACTATCTGGTATCTGTAGATTTCCTGGGCTATACCCGCAAAACATTTGATAATATTTCTGTTACAGCAAATAAAGATGTTTCATTAGGGACTATATACCTGGCACCTAAGGGACAGGCACTACAAGGGGTAGTAATATCCGGCGCAGCACCAATCATTGAAAATAAGATTGATAAGATGGTCTATAATGCCGCTAATGACATTACTTCGCAAAGTGGTGCCGCAATTGATGTATTGAAAAAAGTACCACAAGTAAATGTTGATATAGATGGTAATGTAGAATTACAAGGCAGTACTAATATTCGATTCCTGATAAATGGAAAGCCATCAAGCGTATTTGGCAATAGCCTTACCGACGCCCTTGCCACCATTCCTGCCAATCAGATAAAAAGCATTGAAGTAATTACCAGCCCCGGCGCAAAATATGATGCACAAGGAACAGGTGGAATTATCAATATTATACTAAAAAGCAATAATGTTCAGGGCTTTAATGGCAGTGTAAACCTTTCAGGTGGCACGCTCCTTGAAAATGGATCTGTGAACCTCAATGTAAGGCACAATAAATTTGGTGTAAACGCATACTTAAGCGGTAATGCACAACGCCCTTCGCATACACCCGTATCGCAAGACAGATATTCTTACGATTCTGCTCATAATGTGGTCAGCCACCTCATGCAGAATAGCAATACTGATTTTACACGCGATGGTTATCAAGCAGGAATAGGGTTTGACTGGAGTCCGAAAAAACAGGATAACATTAATGGCAACGTTAGCTATAACCATTACGGCAACAACAGCGACGCCACAACATTTCTGCAACAGTCTACCGCACCGGATACCAACATACTGCACAGTACCCGCTACTCTAACAGCAGCGGACACAATGAATCAATAGACTGGAGCCTGAACTATAAAAAGAGTTTTGAAAAAGAAGGGCAAGAGCTCGATGTGCTTTACAGCAGCAGCTTTGGCACACCACATAGTAATTACTCCCAATCGCAGATATATGACAATGCACCACTGCCATACATGGGTGCCAAGAGCAGCAACCCCGGCACCGACAGACAAAGCAATATTTCTATAGATTATGCACAGCCACTAAGCGAAAAAGTGAGCTTTGAAACCGGAGCCAAGGCAGTATTACAAACTATTAACAGCGGTGCAGATATCAATACCTACCGCAGCCTCATAAATGAATATGTTTACGACCCGGGACAGTCTTACCACCTCAACTACAACAGGCAGATATATGCAGGCTATTTGTCAGCATCATTTCAGGTACTGCACGACTATCTGAAAATAAAAACGGGTGTCAGGTACGAACATACTGATACTAAAATTGACTTTGCCAACACAGCTATACCAGCATACAACAGTGTAGTGCCGTCTATTACACTATCTCACGACATTGATAAAACATCGTTCATAAAACTGGCATACAGCCGCAGGCTAGAACGCCCGGACTACCGCGACCTCAACCCATTCCTAAACCGTGCTGACCCTTACAACATCAGTACAGGTAACCCATTATTGATGCCGGAGATTGGTAACAATTTTGAAATAGGATTCAATAAGAATTTCGGCAAGGGGAGCAATCTTTATATAGCACTTATAGAACGCATCAACACACAAGATCATAAACAGTTTACAAGGTTCTACACCAGCTATGCAGCAGGAGATTCTGTTTATACAAATGTTACGGTAAGTATGCCGGAGAATACCGGCACAGAATATAATTCGGGCATCAACATCTCCGGCTCATATACATTGCATGAAAAACTTAGTCTGAGGGGCAATGTGTCTGTCTTTCACCGCTACTTGGCTACAAGCATCGGCAACGGCGATATCAATGCCGGCTTCAGGGTGAGAACAAACCTCAATGCCTCCTATGCATTCTCTAAAAACCTCATAGCTGAAGCTTTTGGCAACTATAATTCCGCTACAAACAATATTCAAGGTCGCTCTCCTCAAAACATATCTTATACCATAGCTTTCAGAAAACAATTCTGGGATAAGAAGGGCAGCTTTGGCGTTACAGCAACCAACCTATTCAATGAATACACCAAACAGGTAACCACTATTGCTACCACATCATACTCTTCTTACAGCTTACGCGAGGTGCCTTACCGTTCTGTTGGCTTGAGTTTCTCTTATAAATTCGGCAAACTGGAATTTAAAAAAGGTCGAGAAGATAATGGCTTTATGAATGATCAGCCTACCGGTGGATAATCTAAATTTGCTGCGTAAAAACAACTTCATTAAAATGGCTCGCAAATCGCGAGCCATTTTAATATTCATTATTTCAACAAGGCTATTTGCCCTATATGGTACGACAAGTGGCCAGTGCGACTCAGCAGCACACCCATTTTGTTGCGATGTGGTTCTTTCTCAAAATCTTCAGCAGATACCGAAGTATGTTTCTGTAACCAATCTTCAGCAGTCATATTATTGAACTGATCTTCGAGCGCATTGTTTACCTCGTTCCAATACAATCTGAGCACAGCTACTGATGGAAACTCCAGACCCGCTTTATCTGGGCTTTTAATAAATGTAGCTACCAGTTCTGAATGCAATGCAGCACCCATATCGAGCAATGGTAGCATAGCATCATGCACTGCCACCAAGTGACCCAACAAATAAATACCTGTATTCTTTCTCGGAGCTACTTCATTCTGCAACTGCTCATCGGTCAAAGCCTCCAATACTTTGTTGGCACTCTTTATTTGAGCATACCAGCTGTTAACAGCCTGCTGTGCTAATAGATCTTGTTGTGTATGCATGTGTAATGTCTTTATTGTTTTTATTTACCAAAAGTAATGATAGCTGTATTGTAATAACTGTATAGCGTAATAAAGAAATTCAATAGTCTGAAATATTAGGAAGTCCAACTAATCGAAGAATCTGATTCCACCAAACTATCCACCTCATCCTTCTCTATCCAAACTCCTGCACTGAATAGCCGCTGCAAGAGGCTCAGCGCAACTAACATTCAAAAATTATTTTGTAGCTCGCTTTCTAAAAAGAAGAATTGCTAACAATACAATTACAACAAACTCTATTACCGCAATAGTAAGATATGTGTTGAACTGCTGCTTGTAAATATTTGCAGCATCTGTCTGCGCAGCAATTTCTGTTACCAGCAAGACTTTACTTTTTACCGTATCTGCGAAGTTTGGTTGAAAGGCGAATGACTGAATGGATAGAAGTAACAGGCTCACCCCAATTTTTATTTTTTTCATAATTGTTGCTTTTCAAATTATTATAGCCCAACTAATCTCAGAATCTCCTTCATCTCACCCAACCAAAACTATCCTCCCCATCCTTCTCTATCCAAGCTCCTGTACTGAATAGCCTCTGCAAGATGTTCCGGGCGAATATCCGGACTGGCAGCAAGGTCGGCTATGGTGCGGCTCACTTTCAGAATGCGATCATAAGCACGAGCACTGAGGTTTAAGCGGTCCATGGCTGTTTTAAGTAAATTAGCCCCTACAGGGCTTATCACACATATTTCCTTTAGCAGCTTGCTGCTCATTTGTGCATTGCAATATATACCGGGGTTCTCTGCAAATCGGGCTGCCTGTATCTCTCGTGCTGCTATAACTCGTGTGCGCACATCGGTACTTGGTTCAGAGGTGGACTGTGAAGACAGTTCAGAAAATGCAACAGGAGTCACTTCCACATGAAGGTCTATACGATCTAGCAGCGGACCGCTTATTTTATTAAGGTATCGCTGTACCATAACAGATGAACAGGTACACTCCTTTTCCGGATGGTTGAAGTAACCACATGGACATGGGTTCATAGAAGCGATGAGCATAAAGCTGGCAGGAAACTCTATACTGAGTCTTGCTCTGGATATATTCACCTTACGTTCTTCCATTGGTTGGCGCATTACTTCAAGCACTGTGCGCTTAAATTCCGGCAACTCATCGAGAAACAATACTCCATTGTGCGCCAACGATATTTCACCTGGCTGCGGCATACCACCTCCGCCTACGAGCGCAGCATCAGAAATTGTGTGGTGCGGGCTTCTGAATGGTCGCTGTGCAACCAAAGAAGTGTTCCCCGGCAGCTTACCGGCTACGGAATGTATCTTGGTGGTTTCCAGTGCTTCATGCAAGGTAAGCGGTGGCAATATTGTTGGCAATCGCTTGGCGAGCATCGTTTTACCGGCTCCCGGCGGACCTATAAGTATGGCATTGTGACCACCCGCAGCTGCTATCTCCAGTGCGCGCTTCACATTTTCCTGCCCCTTTACATCATTAAAGTCTATATCAAAGAAATTCTGTGCATCAAAAAACTCCTCACGGGTATTCACCTTTACCGGCTTCAGCTCACTGCCCCCTTTAAAGAAGTCTATCACCTCTACAATATTGTCCACACCATACACATCAAGGTTGTTCACTAATGCCGCTTCACGCGCATTTTCCTTGGGCACAAATAAGCCTTTATATTTTTCAGCACGGGTTTGAATAGCTATTGGTAATGAACCCTTTATGGGTCTCAGTGACCCGTCGAGCGACAGTTCTCCCATCATCACATATTCATGCAAGTGCTCTGTGGGTATCTGTTCTGTTGCTGCCAGGAAACCCATAGCAATGGGCAAGTCATAAGCGGCACCCGCCTTCTTAATATCCGCAGGGGCCATATTCACCACCATCTTGGCACGTGGTCGTTCGTAGCCGGAATTCATAATGGCAGAGAGTACCCTGTCTGTGCTTTCTTTCACCGCATTATCTGGCAGGCCCACAATAAAGTAACCCAATGGGCCACCCGGGGTATCTACTTCTATGGTTATTGTGATTGCATCTACGCCATATACCGCACTTCCGAATACTTTTACTAACATGGTTTACTGACTACAGGTTGAGAGGTGTAAATGTACAGATTAACAGGTTTTATATGAAAAGGACATTGATCATTTTTTAAGATTACTCAATATTTGCACATCTATTCATAGCTACCTCCACCACTACCAACAAAGCATCCTTTTAGATAAAATTTAATAAAAACAAAAAATATACAATGCTTATCCTAACAATCGGCAAAAAATCCTCGTCTTAATCTACAGGAGCATAAATGTGTTCTTAAAAGTACTATCGTTATATAAACCGCTATCTAAACCTTATCTACCGGGTAAACGCTATCAAAACCCTGCTTTAGTTTTACAGAAATAAAATGCGGCCTCCATAAGGAAAGCCGCATTTTTCTTTGCACAATGTATAATCATTTCCCCATCAAGCACTCTTCTTCACATCTATTACCCTCACCTGCAGGCGGGTAGTGCCATTATATTCATTTTCTTCTATACAAAAAACCATATCAAACGGTCCATCTTTTACTACATCATATTTATCTGCCAGTCCGAAACCAATACCCTCAGTAATACCTCCATTCTCCTGACGGGCTACTATACGCAAGTGCGTATCTCTCACAACTGCCGAATTTCCCTGATAGTCATATACTTTACGACTCACAAATACCGGCTTCATATTGGCAGGCCCAAATGGCTCAAACTGTTTAATAAGATTATTGATGGTTGGTTTTATCAGCGATAGCGGTATCTCTGCATCCACATTAATCTCCGGTGACTGCTGATCTACGGTTATAGTGCTGGCCACCACCTCTTCAAATCGGGCAATAAACTCATCGACCTTCGATGCGCTCATGGTAACACCCGCAGCATAAAAGTGACCACCATAGTTTTCTAACAGATCTCTGCAGGCATGTATAGCTTCATACACGTTAAACCCGGCTACTGATCGCGCAGAGCCACTGGCCTTACCGTTAGCAGCAGTCAATACTATTGTTGGGCGGTAATAATGATCTATGAGTCGAGATGCCACAATACCCACTACGCCTTTATGCCAATGCTCCTGAAACAATACAGTCGATTTCCGCAACCGTGCATTTTCATCGCCATTAAGTATAGCCAATGCCTCTTCGGTAGTGGTTTTATCTATCTCCCTTCTGTCGTCATTATCAGAGTGCAATGATGCCGCTAATGTTATGATTTTTTCCGGGTCGGTTTCTATAAACAGTTCTACTGCCTTACGGGCGTCGTCCATCCTGCCTGCTGCATTCACCCTTGGGCCTATCACAAACACCAAATCAGACACAGTAAGATCCTTGGTCACATTACCCAACGACTTCAATATGGCTATAGCAGGGCAAGGGGCTTCGTTTATCCTGCGAATACCGAAATATGCCAGTATTCGGTTTTCTCCATCTATAGGCACTATATCTGCAGCTATACTTGTCGCCACCAGATCCAGATATGGATACACTTCTTCCAGCGATATCTTCCACTCCATAGCCAGTGCGCATACCAGCTTAAAACCTATTCCACAACCGCTCAGCTCCTTATAAGGGTACTTACAGTCGGCCTGCTTGGGGTTGAGTATGGCGTGTGCATTAGGTAAGTGGTCATCGGGTAAGTGGTGATCACAAACAATCACATCTATACCCAGGCTCTGGGCATAATTGATCAATTCAGCAGATTTTATACCACAGTCCAGCGTTATGATCAGAGTATAACCATTGCCATGAGCATAGTCTATACCTTGCTTCGATACGCCATAACCCTCCCTATACCTGTGTGGCAGGTAGTAGGTAAGTTCGCCTTTATAATTTTTCCTGAGAAACGAGTACACAACAGATACTGCGGTGGTGCCGTCTACATCGTAGTCGCCATATACCATTATCCGTTCGTGCCACTCTATAGCTTCGCTGATGCGGTCTACGGCTCTGCGCATCCCCTTCATTAAAAAAGGGTCATGCAGTTGCGATAGCTCAGGCCTGAAGAATTTCTTAGCAGATTCATAGTCTTCTATACCACGCACTGCCAGCAACCTACATATAGCGGGGTGCACATGCAACGACTCATAAAGACCTTCTACTACTTGTTCATCAACAGGTTTTATCGTCCATCTCTTTTCGGGTTTCATTTGCCAAAGTCGAGTTGTTGCACCGCACTGTGATATTCGTTCATCCAGTTATCCAGTTTCGCAGTAAAACCACCGTCTTCAACATTGGCAAAGAAATCGCCTTCATTCATTATGGTCTGCAACAGGCTGTCTTGTGTTTGTATACACTGCATAGCTGTGCTGTATGGAGTATGGCTGAAAGACACCATCTCATATACCGAAACAAATTGATCCGGATAACGCTTACCCAATTCTTTTTCTATCTTCTTACGTTCCAGGAAGTTAAGGTCACCTACCTTGTCGCGCATCTCTACGAAAT
>CANGMZ010000138.1 GCA_947454715.1 Chitinophagaceae bacterium | reverse complement strand
GCACTCCTCATATCCATAATACTATCTATGATACCAAAGGACATCATACCGATTACAATTGCCAGCTTTTCAGTGACATCATAGAAACTGAAAAATGATGCCGTATCATGTGTAACAGGCATCAATTTAGAATAGGTAGATCTACTGAGTGATTGTATTCCACCCATAACCAAGCCAACAACCGAGGCTAAAACATAAAATTCTTTTGCTGTCTGTACAAAATAAGCAGCCACGCAAATACCTACCCATATAAATAATACAAATAACAAAACTTTCAAGTTACCAAACATCTCTGCCAATTTAGCCATAAGATATGCACCTGCAATAGCTACTAATTGAATAATGAGTATCGTAGCAATCAATTGACCTTGTTCCAATTTAAGTTCCTTACTTCCAAATATTGCGGCAGCTAGCATAACTGTCTGCACACCCATACTATAAAAGAAAAATGCACCTAAGTACGTTTTCAGTACCGGCATTTCCTTTAACTGGGATAAAACTTTTTTCAATTCCAGAAACCCATTCACAATCACATTATGGTCTGTCTTTTTAGGTAATGCAACACCCTTAGGTAGTTTAAGGAAAGTAATCTGAGCAAAACCAAACCACCACAACCCCACCAACAAAAACGAAAGTCTTGGCGCAAATGAATCATCCTTGATACCAAACCATTCTGGCTTGAGCACAAAAACAAAACAAATAATTTGCAGGAGCACACTACCTATATATCCATAAGAAAAACCTTGTGCACTGAGCTTATCTCGCTCACTTTCAGTAGCTATTTCCGGCAAGTATGCATTATAAAATACCAAGCTGCCACAATAACCCAGCGCTGCAATTGCAGAACAGATAACTCCAAGTTCAAGTGTATCGCGCTTAAAAAAATACAAGCCACAACATGCTGCAGAGCCCAGATAACAAAACAATTGCATGAACCGCTTCTTATTTCCTTTATAATCAGCTACTGAAGATAAAATAGGAGACAATAAAGCAATAATGAGATAGGCAGCAGATATAGAATAATCAAATAACGAACTATTCTTAACAGTTATACCAAAAAAAGAAACCTTATCATTAAGTAATACGCCACTTGCAGATTTTACAGATGTAACCTCTTCATAATAAATGGGAAATATAGTAGATGTGATTACCAGATTGTATGTCGAATTGGCCCAATCATACATAGCCCATGCTCTGTGTACCGACTTTGTTGAGGTGATTACCGGAGCATCACTCGTTGTAGAATCCATGAAGCTAAAGTAAGGATTTAATGTCAGTCATTAATGACGCTTGCAATTATTATATAACACATTTATAAGAACTAGTGTATCCCTGTTTCTGTATTTTATTAAACTATCGTTATCTATGCGTTTTATAGCAGCAACAAATTCTGGTATTTGCTTGAATTCCCTTTTAATAACATAGTGATTAATGTCAAACATTTCTCCACAAGGTCCAAAACTGTAATAACCTTTAGTTACATGGCTATGAAATCTCATTTTGCCAATCATATATGTTGATCTATATGACCTACTGTAAACGAACAAGCCATTTGTATCAATAAGAATATAATCCTCTCCATAAGCATGTCTGCATAATTGGCTGTCAATAATTGTCCAATAATTTTTTGCGTCCGAATGACATTGCTCATTATATGCATGGGTAACCGCATTATCTGCCAACTGTTGCTTCTTCTTTCCAGGAGCTGCGAATGACATAATGAATAGCAAAGAAAACATAGTAGTTATTATATACTTCATGTACTTAAAATTGCAAATCAAAAAACTACACAATACATATTTCACAAATTTAAACTAAATCAACTGCTAAACATCATTGTTAGCTCAAATTTGATTATGGCATAAACATTGCAGTGTAAATACTCTTATTACCAAAGCATTTAACAACATTATCTTTACCATACAATGTCACACGACCAAAAACAGATATTCCTCACATCTTCCCCTACCCGCTGGCAGCGTTTTAAATGGGCATTCAGAATAATAGCATTTATTTTTATTCTACTATTCATAACGTTAGGTATAGCCGTGATGAAAGAATTTTCACCTTCATTACCACAATTAAAAAACAGCAATGGTCAGTATAAAGCAATACTCGATAAAGGTAAAAATGCAGCAATAGCTGACATTAATAAGAAATATTCAGGGTTCGGCAGCTATATCAATAACAAGACCGGTCAACTAAAGTCTATCAGGTACGTAAATAAAGCAGATAGCCTTCATGCCATTACTGCGCCGCTTCGTGCAGCCTTCTACGATGCTACAGATGAGCAGTCATACTTTTCGTTGAAAAACAATATTTCCAAACTCAATATACTCCTCCCTTTGTGGATGACTATTGACTCTGCTGCAGATACAGTTATCATCAATAAAGATATTCGGGGACTAGACATTATAAAAGGATCCGGAGTGCCGGTAGTAGCTGTTATTTCAAACTTTTCAGGTGAAGATTTTAACGGAAAACCATTGCACCGCATCTTCAGTGATAAAGCAAAAAAAGAGCGACTGATTAATGATATTGTAAAAACAATACAACAAAACCATTTTGCAGGGGTTAATATTGACTTTGAAGAACTTATTGAAACATCAGATGAACCATTAATCAGCTTCATGAAGGAGCTCTATGAGCGTATGCACCCGCTTCATCTACAAGTAACACAAGACTTCTCCCCATTTAACCCTGACTTTAATCTTAAAGAGTTAGCTAAGTATAATGACCATTTGTTCTTGATGGCTTACGATGAATACAATAGCAATAGCACTCCTGGCCCAATCAGCTCACAAAAATATATTCAAGGTGCAATTGAAGATGCTGTAAAGCAAGTTGACCCGTCAAAACTGGTATTAGCTATTGCCGGTTACGGATATGACTGGCCTAAAGGAAAGGTAGGTACAGATGTATCTTATTCAGAAGCACTAAGTATTGCAGGCGAATCTGATGCAAAAGTAAAATTTGACACAAGTACGTATAACTTGAGTTATACTTATCAAGACGAAAATGATATAGAACATGCTGTATATTTTACAGATGCAGCTACCAATTTCAATACCATGCGCTATGCTACTGAATATGGGGTAGCTGGTGTAGCCTTGTGGCGAATGGGGGAAGAAGACAGCCGCCTTTGGACTTTCTATAATAAAGATATCAGCGATAATGGAGTGGATAGTTTTAATTATGAATTATTGCACCATGTAAATGCCACAAATGATGTTGACTATGTGGGTGAAGGCGAAATACTGGATGTTATCAGCACACCAAAATCCGGTAGTATTAAAGCTGTTGTAGACACAGAAGAAGACCTTATCACGAATGAGGTATACGAGAGCCTGCCATCTATATTTGTAATTAAGAAATATGGCAAGAAAGACAAAAAGGTAGTTTTATCTTTTGATGATGGCCCCGATGAACGATATACAGGTCGTATTCTTGACATTCTTAGCAAAGAACATGTGCCGGCAGTATTCTTTGTTATTGGAGAAAATGCAGTAAATAACATACCACTTGTTAAAAGGATCTATAATGAAGGTTTTGAATTAGGTAACCACACATTTACACACCCCAACATAGCAACCATCAGCACCAAAAGAGCTATGCTGGAACTGAACAGCACCCGTTTACTTATTGAGAGCATAACCGGGCATTCCACAGTGTTGTTCCGAGCCCCCTATAATGCAGACTCGGAGCCCGAGACTATGCAGGAACTGGAGCCGGTGGCTTTTGCTAAAGAAAACAACTACCTGACAGTAGGCGAATCTATTGACCCTAATGACTGGGAGAAGGGTGTTACCGCTGATACCATTTTTGCACGAGTAATGCAGCAGGAAAAGATGGGGAATATCATTTTACTGCATGATGCCGGCGGCGACAGAGAAGAAACCATTAAAGCACTTCCTCGCATTATAAAATACTTCAAAGACAAAGGATATACGTTTACAACAGTAGCAGATCTGGTTGATGAGAAAAGAACACAACTCATGCCAGAAGTGCCTAGAAATAAAAGCTATTACCTTATATCATTCAGCTATTACATGGCAGAATTCGGTTACTGGACGGAACAAACATTTTTCTATCTTTTTGTTATCTGTATAATTTTGTCAATAGGCAAAATACTTACACTCGCTTTTTTGGCAATAAAAGAACGCAACAGAAAAAAGAAGGAACTACTTTCTCCCCTTGCCGGCAACCCATTGGTAAGTATAATAGTGCCTGCCTACAATGAGGAAGTCAATGCTGTAAATGCTGTTCATAAATTGCTGAACAGCACATATCCTAATTATGATATTATCTTCATTGACGATGGCAGTAAAGATAGTACCTACGAAAAAGTAGCAACTGCATTTGCCAATCACCCACAAGTACGGGTATTTACAAAACCAAACGGAGGTAAGGCGTCAGCACTTAACTATGGCATACTACAAACTACTGCTGAATATGTATTATGCATTGACGCAGATACACACTTAAACGCTGACGCATTAGAGCTTATGGTCCGCCATTTCGCAGATAATAATGTGGGTGCGGTAGCCGGCAATGTGAAGGTGGGAAATGAAGTTAATATTCTTACCCGCTGGCAAAATATAGAATATGTGACAAGTCAAAACTTTGACAGATATGCATTTGCGGCAATCAATGCTATAACGGTTGTTCCCGGGGCAATTGGTGCATTCCGTAAAAAAGCTATTGAAGACGCCGGGGGATTTACCAGTGACACTTTTGCTGAAGATTGCGACCTGACCATGCGATTGCTCCGTGCAGGTTATCTCATCAAAAACGAAAATGACGCCATTGCCATGACTGAAGCTCCAGAATCATTACAGCAGTTTTTAAAACAACGGTTCAGGTGGAGTTTTGGCATTATGCAATCTTTTTGGAAAAATAGAGATGCTTTATTTAACAGAACTTATGGATCATTAGGAATGATTGCACTTCCTAACATATTGATCTTTCAGATACTCATACCGCTAATAGCCCCCCTTGCAGACCTGCTCATGATTGTAGGTATTGTTACCGGGAATGGACTGATGATCTTTAAATACTATGGTTTATTTATGCTTATAGATATAGCAGTATCTATTATGGCATTCTCGTTTGAAAAAGAAAACCTGCTGAAACTTATCTGGATGATACCTCAACGTATTGTTTACAGATGGTTGATGTTGTATATACTGTATAAATCGATCAGAAGAGCGCTCAAAGGGCAACTGCAAAGTTGGGGGGTGCTTAAACGCACCGGCAACATAAAGGAAAATGCCAGACTTAAATCATTTAAAATATAATTGTAAGTCAAACTAACATAAAGCGAGCGACTCAAAACACCGAGTCGCTCGCTTTATGTTAGTTTAATCAATAATGCAAATCATCTATTTCAACAAGGTAATATTTCCTTTCTGGCTAACTTTCTGCCCATCAGTGAATGTTGCAGAAATAGAGTAAACATATACACCTTGTGGTTGAGGTTCATTATTGAAATTTCCATCCCATCCCCTTCCTGTTACTTTATCTGTTTCAAATATCAACTGCCCCCAACGGTTATAAATACTCATATTAAATGTAAGTAACCCTTTACTTAAATAGTCTCTTGGATTAAAATATTCATTTAGCCCATCACCATTAGGAGTGAACACATTTGGGATAGAGATATAGCAGCTATTGGTCACCTTCACCGTATCTGATGATGAGCAACTACCTAATGTTGCGGTGGCATAATAGATACCATCTGTTGATACCGTAATAGATGGTGTAGTAGCACCATTGTTCCATAACCAAGTTACACCTGTTGAACCATCATTTAGTAAATCTTTGATAATCAGCAACTCACTACCTGCACAGATTGATGTATCAGGCCCTAACCCTATTACAGGCACTTGTACAACATTTACAGTTTTGGTTGTACTGATGGTAGGACAAGCCCTGAACCTCACTGTAGAAGTAATGGTATAAATACCTGTAGCCGGATATGCGTAGATTAAAGGATTGGTAGTAAACACACTATCGCCATTACCTAAATTCCAGACCAAGGAAGTATCACCTAAATGCAAATAATCAGTAGTCATAGTTACATAAGTGCCTCTGCAAAGCATGGTGTCGCTCAACCGCATATCTATTGTACTTGCAGAGTCAACCGTTACAACTGCATAAGCAGTGTCTTTACAAGGCACCAGATCTGTGGCTACCAATGCAACTGTGTAAGTACCCGGATTCACATATATATGAGACGGGTTGGCAACTGTTGTCGTGCTGCCATCACCAAAATCCCATAAATATGTAGCTGTTGCCGCAGGAATAGATTGATTTGTAAATGCTGTTGACATTCCCTGACATAATAAAGGGGAAACGATATTGAACGCGGCACTGTCTTTATGTCTCAAATCTAAGGTTTGAATATTACTATCTACACAAGTATAACTGTGCGTAAATAGTTTTACGGTATACAAACCCTGAACTGGATAAGCATGAATAGGATTGACAGCTGTAGATGAGGTACCGTCACCAAAATCCCACATATAGCTTACTCCACCTACAGAATTATTAATAAAAAAAACAGTATCTCCATGACAACCTAATTTTATGATAGGCGTAAAGTTTGCAGTGACTGCACTGTAAACAGTAACCGTTACAGATGACCTATCGCCTTCGCAACCTAATACAGTTTGGCTAGCCCAGAAAGTATAAGTACCCGGTATTGAAGTATTTACCACAGGAGGTGTTGTAGAACCCACTCCACCAACAGCACTGGTATACCATAAAATACCGGATCCTGAAACAATAGTCCAGGTATTGAACGGCTGACCCGGGCAGTATGCGCCAGGACTATTGGTAATTACCGGTGCAGGTGGTCGTGCATTTATTGTTGCAGTAACCGGTGCTCTGGGGCCTTCGCATGTGTTATTAGTTTGACTTATATACCAGGTATATACTCCGGCAACAGCACTCGATGGTGTAGGTGCGTTAATGCTACCTGTTCCGCCAGTAGCGGCAGTATACCATAATATATTAGTACCTGTTGCGGTTAATGGTACAGTAGGCTCAAACTGACAATAAGTGACATTGTTTCCCACCGGCGCAGCAGGAGTTGGATTAACAAATACACGTATTGAATCTCTTGCGCCTTCACAACCACTCACTACCTGAGACGCATAATAAATATATACTCCCGGAGTTCCTGTAGGCACAGTAGGTGCTACAACAGAACCAACGCCCCCGGTAGCTGTTGTATACCACAGAATACCACTGCCCGTAACTGTAAAAGGCACAAATGCTGCCCCTTGGCAGTAAAAAGTATCACCTGAAATGCTCGGGGCTGATGGTTCAGGTTTTACAAAGAGATTCAGTGTTACTACTGAATCACAACCACCTATATTCGAAAATGTATCCAAATATGTTCCAGATGTGTTTAGTGATACCCCATTAAAAGTAATAGGTGCATTAAAACATATAGTATCATACACAGCTACAGCAGAAGTTGCCCGAACCGGCAGGGTATAGGTAATTGTATCTACAAAACAGACCCCATTACTGAGTGTAACGCTCGATATATTAGTACCTGCTGTGCTCCATGTAACTAAAGGTGTAGATGATGTTGACGTAGCAGGAGTTGCACTGCCACCAAAGCTCCAATTATAAAAAATATCTGTAGCTCCAGCAGGTACTCCATTCACACTAAACGTAGTTGCAACATTTTGGCAAGCACTTCCTGCGGCGGAGATGGAAGGCGGAGTAGCGAATACAAGGCTAAGATTATCCACAATCATACCCAAAGTTGAATAACCGGTAGTATTGTCTGTTAATGTCACTCTCAATCTGACAACCCCGGAACCCATAGGCACAACAATAACCGGGATACCTGTTACAGCAGTTAGACTGAACACCGTGTTTGTCCTTGTAAAGTCCATATTAACATAAGTACCTACAACAGTGCCGGTGGCATCTAACCCGGAGATATTAATATGCGTTGTCAATGGATTAGGACTACCTGTCGTTCTCCTTGATGCCTGCATACTAAAAATATAACTGGCACCCGGCAAAACACAAATGTCCTGATGAAAACATGATTCATCATCAACTTCTGCAACATGGTTAGTACTGACCGAACCACCATAAGTAGTCTCAAAGTATACGGCTTCAATACTGGTGCAGGAAGTCACCCAGTTACTGGTAGTGTTATTGAATGTTCCGTTTTGCAACAGATTTTGTGCAAACAAATTTGAATGCAATTGCAAAACAAAAGTCAACGTAAATATTAAAAAGCTAAAAAGTCTTTTCATGATCGTTCTTTAAGCTACAGGATAAGGTTTATAAAACTCAATCAAATACGTTAAATACTTAATATTTTCGATAAAGATAATGGACATTCCAATTAAGCTAAGTAGATTTTATTCTATTTAATAACATCACACCTGCTCTCTGAATAAGACGTGTGCGTGACACAAAACGTTGGCACGACTAATAAATATTAAACTACAACATCAATTTTATCAAAATAGACCAGCTTAAACTTTCATAACT
>CANGMZ010000137.1 GCA_947454715.1 Chitinophagaceae bacterium | reverse complement strand
TCTTCCAGTGGCAAAGCAGGAGCAGAGAAAATTTTATCGCCATAGAACAACAAAGCACCATGCTCACCTTTCTTGATGATGAGGAACTTAGGTCCCATTTCCTGTATTTTCTTAGCAGCTTTTAAAATAGAGTATTCACCACTCAACTGGCGTGCTTCACTGTCATTAACCATCAATAGGTCAACTCTTTTCAGCACTTTCTTCAGTTCGTCCATAGCTATGTCCATCCAGAAGTTCATGGTATCCATGATCACCAATTTTGGTTTGTTCTTCAGTTGGTCAATTACCTTCATTTGTACTGCAGGAACAAGATTGCCGAGCATTACATAATCACAATCCTGATAGCTTTCCGGAATCTTTGGGTCAAACTGTTCAAGAACATTGAGGTCAGTGATCAAAGTATCACGAGTGTTCATATCCATGTGGTAACGACCGCTCCAGAAGAAGCTTTTGCCGTCAGGTATAACGTCAACACCTTCAAATTCAACACCTCTGGCAGATAATGCATCAAGCTCAGCCTGCGGGAAATCGCCACCGATAATAGACACCTGCTTGATAGGCTGGGTAAAGTTAGAGGCTGCCCATGCAGCATAAGTAGCAGAGCCACCTATTATACGATCTACCTTGCCAAAGGGTGTTTCCAGTGCATCAAAGGCCATTGTACCTACTATCAGTAAAGACATATTCTATATTAAATTTTGGGCAAAGGTACTTAAAGTTGTTTAGCTGAAAAGCCTATGATTTATAGGTGTTTGCAAAATGTGAGTAAGTGGCTAATAAGCAGAAAATAATATCAATAACTTATGGATGAGTCATACTGACAATTGTTTTGACCACATTGTCCAGTTCTAATAGTTTTTGCTTCATACCTGTTATTAACTCTTGTTTTACTTCAGGTTCTAAGTGCTCATTGCTGTCGTATAAAACATTTGCAATTCCTATAATAGTGGTTAGTGGCCCGCGTAGTACGTGAGATTGCGCCCAGGCTATACTTTCCAGTTGTAGAGTGTTCTTTTTAAGCGAGTCAATCAGGTTGAAATACTCGGTCATGTCTTTTCTGGAGCAGGTTATTCCTATCACATCTCCATTTTCGTTCTTGATAGGGTTAAATTTCATGGCAACATCCGGAGCTTCTCCCGCTTTGCCTAAACCTTTTTCTATAGCGGTAAATGATTCTCCTGAAAAGGCAATTTTATATCCTTCCAATATTGTTTTAAAAAATTCAGGAGATATGAAAGTGAGCAAATCTTTTTCACCGATTACAGGTGTTTTACCTGATAATGCCAGCATGTGCTCTTTATATATTTTATTGAAGGCAAGTATGTTATAATCTTTATCTAAAGACCATAAACAATCATCTGTATTTTCTAATAATGCCAGATAATTAGCTCTGTCTCTTTTGTTTTTTTGTTCCAGTTCTTGCTGAAGTAAATTACTTGAACTGATAATCTCTGTATTTTGTATTCTTAGATGCTTTATATCTTTTATTCTACGTCTTAAAAAGTGGAAGGTTACCCCAATTCCGGTTAAGCAAATGAGGCATAGTAGCAGCAAAATGGTAGTTCTTTGCGCTTTAATTTGATTATTTTTTTCCAGCAATAATATTCTGTTTTCATGCCCGGCATTGTCGATGCCATTTTCCATGTTGTTGAGTAGTCTTTTCTGAGCATGTTTTTTTTGTTGTTCTTCTAAAGCTTGCTGCTGTTTTAATAAAGTATATGCCTTATTGTAATTTTTTGTCTCCATTTGATATCTGGAGCAAATTTCAGTGTATCTTTTAGCTAGTTCCAGAGAATCATCTTTATTGATGATATGCTCTATTTGTTTAGAGCGCTCTACTTCATCGAGCAGTACTTTAGCCTCACTAGTATTTTTTTTGTCGAGTAGTAAATCTGCTAATTTTATTTGATTGTACTGCCTGTCTTTTATATTTCTTCCTATAAGTTTACTTATAGCAATACTTTGTCTAAAATAATATTCAGCGGAGTCAATATTGTTATTTCTCTTGAATAACGAAGCCATATTGCCTAGTATCACTGAGCGAGCTTCTTCCCAATCATTAGTTTTGTGAGGATATTTTGTTTTCTTTAGTTCTATGTAATCAAGGGCTTTTTTATAGAAGTATAAACCACTATCAGCCATATCAGCCATTGTGTAGGCTAAGCCGGCATTTGCTAAAGCTTCTTGATTGAAATATTCTTTTGAATAATCATTTACAATATTTGTTTGATTGTATTTGGTATTTGTTTCTACAAATAGGCGAGCGGCGTCGAGGTATTCTTCCTCACTATAGCAAGCCATACCCATTTTAAATAAATATTTTGACTTTATAAATGGCGAACTAACCGTATCTGCAATGTATTGTGCAATTGCGAAATTAGTATATGATTCATCGTATCTTTCAAGACCATAAAGCGTTGCTGCTTTTGTCATATAAGCATGAAACAGCTTGTCTGATTCGTATTTTAGCTCATTGTTTTTTGCTATATACAACATGCTATCTGCATAAGCTGAGCCACATTTAAAGTCAAACAGTATATTCTGGCATTTGCTTTCTTTGTATTTGTAAACTTTATATTGATCTTCTGGGGAAAGGTTGAGTAATGATAGCTGTTCGTTTAGTTTGATAAAGTGATTTTCTGATTTAACGGCTTCATCTGTTAACTTAAAGTTGTTTAATATGCTATCTACAATTAGTGGGTCGGTATATTTTATTTCTTGTCTTTTGTGACAAGAAATAAATAAAATTGAAATTAATAATGTATTGAGAATTCTATTAATCGGCATATTTGTAGCGTAATTATCAGTCCTGTCGGGGATTAATAATTGCAAATCTATACTAATAAAAAATGCGCTATACTACTAATATTAGTAATATAGCGCATTTTAGTAGAAATAATATCAATTACTTATACATTAATTTAAAAATTAGTGCATATCACCCATGTCTATTTTTACTTTTTTCTTATTGTCTTTTACCATCAGTACAAATGGAATACAGCATAAGAACATAATACCGATAAACATGAACACGTCCATATATGATTGAACACCTGCTTGTCCGGAAACTGAATAATCGAGTGCTTTGTATGCACTTTTCAATGCAATATCCGGTGTCATTCCTTTTGACATGTAGTTTCGTTGCATCATATTCACCCTGTTTTGTACTGCAGGGTTATTGACATCAAGCTTTGAAACCAGGATACTTCTGTGTATCATGTTCATACGCGCCATGTAGGTGGTAATCATTGCAATACCAAAAGAACCACCCAATTGACGCATCATACCAGTGAATGCTGCGCCCTGACCTATTTGCTGTCCTTTTAAAGTTGATAAAGACAGTGACGTAATAGGGATGAACAACATACCCATACCCATACCGCGTAAAATCAGCATCCAGAAAAAGGCATCTTTTGATGTATCTGGTGTAAGCACTTTGAAACCCCAGAAACTATATAGAAAAAATACCACCATGCCTATCGCGACTAAAATAGTTTGCTTTACGCCTTTTTGTAATATCTGTCCTATTATTGGCATCATAAACGCCGTAGTAAGTGCTGCTGGCACCATGAGCATACCTGCTTGTTGAGGAGTCCAGTGTAGTGAGCTTTGCAAGTATAATGGTATGATAAATGTGGAACCATACAAGCCAAAACCCAATATGAAAGAAAGAATAGTACCTACTCTCAGGTTCCCGTTTTTGAGTACCCTGAGCTCCACAATAGGATTAGGTGTTGATAGTTCTCTCCAAATAAAGAAGAAGAAACCAAAAACAGATGTTGCAATCAATACAGTAATTGAGGTGCTATTGAACCAATCGTCTTCCTGACCACGCTCCAGTACATATTGTAAAGAACCGACAGAAACTGCTAACAAGCCGATACCGAGAAAGTCAATGTCTTTAATGGCTTTCTTCAACGCATACTTAGGGCTGCGCACAAACTGCAGTGTAAGCATAGTAGCAATGATACCAATAGGTATATTGATGTAAAATATGTAAGGCCATGATTTGTGGTCAACAATATAACCTCCTAAAGGCGGTCCTAGTGTTGGCCCGATGATTACACCCAAACCATAAATTGCTTGTGCCATACCTCTTTTTTCAGGAGGGTAGCTTTCGGTTATAATGGTTTGTGAGGTAACCAATAAGGCACCACCGCCAAGACCTTGAATGAAACGATAGAGGACAAGCGTCCATATACCATCGGCGTTTCCGCACATGAATGAGAAAACGGTAAATATAATAATGGAAGCTGCAAAGTAATTACGTCTTCCGAACTGTGCAGATAACCAACTGGTCATAGGCACAATGATAACGTTACCAATGGCATAAGCCGTAATTACCCAGCTCACTTCGCTCAGTGTGGCACCAAGGTTACCCTTCATGTCATTCAGCGCTACGTTTACAATAGTGCTGTCTACGATCTCGAGCAAGGCGCAGAAGATAGCGGTGATCGTAATGATGACCCGCCGCGAGCCGTATTCTACTAATGATTCTGGTTGCATGATTTATAAATTCTGATTGCTTAATATTATTGCGGTAGCTGGTCCGGATAAACAACCGGAGCCGGTATAGCAATTTTCCTGACTACACTATCAATTAATCCAGATGCACATCTACGTCTACATTCAGACCTGGTCTTAGTTCTTTCAGGTACTGATCATCCATTGTGAATTCGATCTTTATAGGAAGACGTTGAACAGTTTTTACGAAGTTACCTGAAGCGTTGTCCGGAGGTAAAAGCGCGAAACGTGAGCCTGTAGCCGGAGATAAAGAAGAAACCTTAGCCTGAAAATCATGACCCGGGTATGCATCAATGTGAATAATCACTTTTTGTCCTACACGAATTTTTTCAACCTGAGTTTCTTTAAAGTTAGCTACAACCCAAGGTGCTGTGCTTGCGATAACGCTGAACAAAGACTGACCTGCCTGCAGGAACTGACCTACCTGAGCATTTACCTTTGAGATAACCCCATCGCTAGGAGCAATGATAGCTGTGTATGAAAGATTCAGTTTTGCATTTTCAAGATCTGCCTGACGCTGTTGGATCGTTGCATTAACAACACCTATCTGCTGGCTTGTTGCATTACTTTGTGAGTTAGCTGCACTTGTTTGACGAGTTGCTGCGTTTTTTTGACCACGCAATACAGACAATTGGCGTTCAGCACTTTGCTTTGCAGCTTCAGCTTGTTCAAATTGTTGTTGTGTGATAGAGTGATCTTTGATCAGGTTTGCATAACGGTCATAATCCTGAGTAGCTCTGCGCAAAGTAATTTGAGCAGCTTCTATCTGAGCATCTACAGTTGTGATGTTGGCTTCGTAAGAAGATACGTTGGCTTTTGAGAAAGCAGTGTTTGCCTGAGCTACACCTAAGTTGTTCTGAGCTGCAGTAAGAGCTGCCTGAGCCTGCTGAACAGCAATCATTTCTGAGCGGTTGTCCAATACTATTAGTGTATCACCGGCTTTTACTTTTTGGTTATCCTTTACGCGTACTTCAACTACATAACCTGAAATACGTGGAATAACCGGGCTGATGTTAGCGTCTATCTGTGCATCATCAGTTTCTTCGTGGTGCTGAGCGTGGATATATTTTGTTAATCCGAAACCTCCTCCACCTAATACAAGTGCTGCAAGCACTATCATAAAGCCTTTGCTTTTTTTCTTTGGTGCTTCGGCTTCAGGTGTTTGTTGTGCGTTATTTATTTCGTTCTGTGCCATATTATTGTTGTTGTTCGTTTTTATGATTGAGTGGTGTGTTGATTAAAATATGTTTATCTGGTTGCCTGGAAATCACTGGTTAATGTTCCGGCAGTTTGTTGTAGTTTCTTGTAAGCTACTGCGGCATCAGCCTTTGCGAACATATAGTTCAGGTTAGCCTGTAGTTGAGCTACATCTGCATCGAGTAAGTCGGTAGTATTTACCAGATTGTTGTCATACTTGTTTTTAGTGATGCGGTAGTTTTCATTTGCCTGCTCTATTGCTTTCTGATAAACATCAATTTTTCTGCGACTAAGAATGTAGTTTTGGTAAGATTGGTTTATTTGCAGGTGAACACGGTCATTGAGCATTCCTTCATTAGCTTCCAGTTGGTGCAATCTTGCTTTTGCTGCATCTACTTTTGCACCTGTTTTCCATAATGATGCCATGTCGTACTTTAAGCCGACACCTATGTTTGCCGCACTATTAATTGTCACTACATTAGGGATATCTGCTGCTATAAGACCACCTGTAAGTGCTAAGCCAGGGTAGTATTCACCTTTTGTAGATTTTATAGATGCTTTTGCTGCTTTTTCTCTGTAAGACAAAGCTTCAAAGTCTTTTCTGTTTTTCATGGCTGCTTCTTCCCACTGTACAATAGAGCCTTCTTCATACTGCTTGATAAAACCATTAGAGTCAGGTAATAATGAAGCATCTTCAGGAAGACCCAACATGAGGTTCATATTGATGCAGGCAATATTGTAATTGTTTTGAGCATCGAGTAATGACAATTCAATATTAGATTGTTGCAACTGAGCCTTCAATAAATCGTTACGAGCTATCAGTCCGTTCTTTTCCAAATTAGAAAAGTCAGTAACTCTTTGCTGTTGTTGCTTTAAGTTTTCTTTAATCAGATCAATGGTTTTCAATGATTTATAGAGGTTGCTATAAGCACTGATTGTGTTCTGTATTACTTCTTCTTTATCGTTATCTGCATCGAGCTTAGCTGCCTGCTCCAGATATTTTGCAGATTCCACACCATATTTTATACGGAAACCCGAGAACAAAGGCATAGTTACATTGGCCATTGCGTAGGTGATCTGGTCTACTTTTAATGCACCGCCACCCCCACTGGAAGAACTGCCTAATTTCAGCTTCATGTTTACATCGGGGGTATTAAGTTTGATGTAAGAACCAGAGATACTGGCATCAGGTAGATGGTTGTCCCACATTTGTTTGTGGTTGGCTACTGCTTCCTCTACTTTAGCACTGCTTAATTTAAGCTGCTTGCTGTTTTTCAGGCTAAGATCAATTGCTTCGCTCATTGATAGATTGCGTGCAGTTGATTTGTCTTGAGCCATTGCGCTGTTTCCGCTTATCATTACTAATGCGGCTGCGATACTCAGTTTATATATGCTATTACTCATTGGTAATAAGTTGTTTAAAAAGGTTTTTTAAATGTGCACTTAACTTTTTCTTCATGTGTTTCTGGAACTCCATTTCGTCCATGTGTTCCAGATTATTGACCTTGCGGTAGAAATATTGAGAACTGATCATTTGGCTTACTGTACCCACCATTGTGGTCATCATGAGCACGACATCAATATTTTTTTTGAATTCGCCGCTTTTCTGACCTTCACTGAGCAGGGTTCTTATGGCTTCAAGATTTCTTTTTTTCAGCTCATGAATTAACTCTGCTACTGAGTTGTGCTTATTGATCATTTGCTCGCGCATCATGATCTTATGAAATTCCTGCTGGTGTATAAATTTATCTACGTAGTCGTCAATAAGTATATTAACTTTCTGTAAATGGGAGATGCTACTATCGAGCAGAAGGTTTTCAACTTTAATTCTGATGTCACCTGTTCTTTTTTCAAAAACCGCTTCCATCAGTTTTTCTTTAGATCCGAAATAGTAAGAGATCATAGCAACATTCACCTCTGCTTCCTGCGCAATATCTCTTACTGAAGAGCCGTCGAAACCTTTCTCCGCAAATAACTTTTCAGCAGCATTTATTATTGCTATCTGTTTTTCGCTAAATTCTATTGGAGTCTTCATTACGGCACAAAGTTAAACGATTGTTTAAAACTAAACAAACGTTTAATTAATTTTTACGTTCAATTTTGCTTATAACTCTATTGTGAAAATCTATACTGGCTTTATAAGTTTGGTTCACAACAATTTACGGCAACACTAATTTTTCTATTATTCAGTTACTTAACTTTAAGCGGTCTAATTATAGTAGTGGAAAACGAACTCATTATTGCCTTAAAAACAGGAGATCAGAGTGCTTTCAGAAAGTTGGTGGATTTATACCAACAGAAGGTGCTCAACACAGCTGTGGGCATGGTGCAGGATATGGGGGCAGCTGAGGATATTACTCAGGAGGTGTTTGTTGTTGTTTATAAGAATATACTTTCCTTTAAGGCGCAGTCGTCACTATCTACCTGGGTATACAGAATTACAGTTAATAAGTGTCTGGATCATTTGCGATCGAAAAACAGATTGAAGAGAGGAGGTTTGTTTTCTTCATTGTTTAGTAATGATGGAGGGGAGTTGCCTGATCGTTTTGATTTTGTGCATCCGGGAGTAGTATTGGAAAACAGAGAGAATGCACGTTATCTGTTTAAAGCCATAAATCAATTACCTGATAATCAAAGGACAGTATTTGTCCTCACCCATATAGAAGATTTGCCACAGAAAGAAGTTGCAGAGATCATGAATCTATCGCTAAAGGCTATAGAATCATTGCTTCAAAGGGCAAAAGCAAATTTGCGAAAGTATTTATCTGAAATAAGATAATCTTTAGGTACTATAATACCTGTTAATAGCCATATAGCGTATCTAAAAATTTATGTGTTT
>CANGMZ010000136.1 GCA_947454715.1 Chitinophagaceae bacterium | reverse complement strand
TTAGCTTTCAGGTAACGTTTCAGTCGCTCGGCAGTAGATACCAGTGTATCTAGGTTTTCACCTGTAATTTCAATAACAACCGGTTTTGGCAATGGTGGTCCACCACCTTCTTTATCCACCGTTATTTCAGCTCCGGGATATGATCTAACTGCATCGCGTATCTTTTCCAGATAGTCAGCAGTAGATTCGCCATGACGTTCAGCAAAATCAACAAAGGCCACTGTTATTTTACCCTTGTTAGGGAAGTCACCTATTTCACCGCCATTAGGGTCAACCGCATCAACGGTGACGTTAGAGATTACTGATTTTACGATGTCGGTTCTCTTGCCTGTTTTAGGGTTTGTCAATACTGTATTTACTTTCGTTTCCAATTTTCTCATCACCTCATTGGTATATGCTTGGTCTGTACCTACTGGTAAGTTAAGATATACATAAGCAAAATTTGGCTGTGCTGAAGGGAAGAATACAAATGGAGGTTTACGGATAACACATAGTATTATAGAGATTGGCAGCAGTACCAATGTTACTACAAAGATCATTATCGGTCTTTTTAATGACCATTTCAGAACGTTTGTATACCACTCACGGAAAGCAGGCCATACTTTATTTTGGAAACTATGAATCCATTTTGCAAAGATGAATTTCTCCAACAAGATGAACACATAAATGAACATTACAAAGTTACCTACAGAGATAGACCCTGCCAGATAGAAGATTACGGCTACTGCTATAAAGATAACTGCAAGAACTTTATCTCTTAGGCTTATTCTACGCTTAGCATGATGTTCTTCATGGCTTTCAGGTTTCATGAAAGAGACTGCAAATACAGGGTTGATGATATAAGCTACCAACAATGAAGCTACCAATGTAATGATCAATGTGATAGGCAGGAAGAACATGAAGCTACCGATAACACCTTTCCAGAATGCCAAAGGTATAAATGGCATAAGGGTTGTGGCAGTGCCGGACAATACAGGGAGGAATACCTCGCCCGTGGCTATCTTGGCTGCCGTCTTAATATCCATTTTACCATTATCAAATATTCGGTGTGTGTTCTCTATCACTACAATAGCATCATCCACAACTATACCCAATGCAAGTAGGAATGAGAATAAAACAATCATATTCAGTGTAAAGCCAATTGTAGGCAGCACAAGGAACGCAATAGCACATGAAAGCGGTACCGACAATGCCACGAACAAGGCATTGGTAACACCCATGAAGAACATAAGGATAATTGTTACCAGTATGAAACCGATAATAATTGTATTGATAAGGTCATGAAGCGTATTACGTGTGGTCTGTGACTGATCGCCAGTTGTTACAATGGTGAGGTCTTTTGGAAGCTCATCATTTTTTTGCATCGTCTTGACCAGATCTTGTATTTTATCTGAAGCTTCAATAAGGTTAGCACCTTTAGCTTTGATAACGTTCAGCGTAATTACATTCTTTTTATCCAGACGCGCATAGCTTTTTTGTTCTGCAAAGCTATCCACTACCTGTGCTATGTTTTTCAGGTAAACGCTTCCGCCTGATCCATTCTTAATAATAATGTTGTTGATCTCATCAGCTGATTTGAATTCATTTCTGATACTCAATACACGCTTCTGATTGTTCATTGAAACTTCACCTGCAGTCGTAGAGACATTTTCGCCGGCAATAGCATGGTCGATATCGTCAAATGTGATACCCGCAGCCTGCATCTTGAACATGTCTACATTAATTTGTATTTCACGGTCAAGAGCACCAACACGGTTCACCTGCTTTATCTGTTTCATTGCCTCAATATTGTCCTTTACTTTGTCGGCATATTTTTTCAGTCGTTTCAGGTCATAATTACCTGAAATGTTTACTGATAATATTGGTAACTCAGAAAGGTCAATATCTTTTACCTCAGGCTGATAAGGCAGATTTTTAGGTAAGTCTTGCTTGGCTTTATCAACACCGTCTTTTACATCTTGTTTTGCTTTTTCAATTTTGATGTCGGTGTTAAACTCTACAATCACAACAGAGTAATCCTGAAATGATGTACTGGTTACTTTCTTAACCCCGGTAAGATTCTTTACCTGCTTTTCAATAGGCTTTGATACCAGATTTTCCATATTCTCCGGAGATGTACCCGGATATACGGTTTGCACAATAATCTGTGGTATTTTGATCTCAGGGAACTGTTCCTTAGGCAGGTTGATGTATGCCATAAGGCCCGCGAATGTAATGATGACCGTAAGTATATATACTGCTGTACGATTATCAATAAACCATTTCGACGGATTAAATCCTTTTACTTCGTCTTTCATGATTAATATATTGAGACAATGATTTTAAAGTGTGTGTGTTATTATTGGATGCTGATATTTTGGCCGTTTTCCATTTCTTCGTAACCCGCGGTTATTACCTTGTCGCCACTGTTAAGGCCGCTCAGTACCTCTACGTTTCCGTTTGATGTTCTGCCGGTTGTCACAGGTATTGATTTAGCTTTATTGCCATCAGCAACATAAACCATTTGTCCTTCAGATGTTTTCTGAATTACAGAAATAGGAACAACGATAGCACTTGCATTTGTGTAGTTAGCTATCTTCATAATGCAAGACATGTTAGGGTGCAGTTTTGTGCTATTCGCTAACATTACTTCTACTTTAAAAGAGCGAGAGATAACATCAACTGTTTCGCCTACAAAGCTCACTGTTGCTTTAATTGAATCACCGATATTCGGAAGCACAATCAATACAGGATCTCCTGTTTTTAATTTGCCAAGATAGTTTTCGCCAATCATAGCTGTAGCTTTCAACTTATCGTTACTCACTATTTGTATACCGTTTAAACCCGGGCTGACTACAGAACCTATTCTCAAGGTAATATCTTGTACAGTTCCGCTGATAGGAGCTACTATTTTGTACATATCTCTCTGTGCTTGTAAGGCAGTAATGTTCTTTTGTACGGCTTCATAATTTGTCTTAGCCGACAATAGCTGCACTTCAGAGCCAATATTCTGTTTCCAGAGGTTCTGCTGTTTCTCGTACAATGCCTTTGTTAGGTTTAGTTGTGGAGATAGAGCCGCTATCTGTTGTTCTATTGCGCTAGCATCAAGCACCGCTAGTGTAGTACCTGCACTAACTTTCTGACCTGTTTTTACTAAGATAGATTTTACATTGCCCGGAGCCTTTGATGTTGCTACAACGTTCTCATCTCCTATTATTTGAGACTGTACTTCAATATTGCCATTGAATACAACTGGTTGAACTGTCATTACAGATACAGGCGTTACTTTCCCATTATCTTTTTTGCCAGCTTCCAGTGTTTTTATTTTTGCATCCAAATCTGCACGTTCTTTTTTCAACTTCACCAGTTCGTCGGCTTTGTTGCCGGCTTTTTCTCCGCAAGAAGCCAGAATCATTGCAGGTATTATCAAATAAATTAAGCGTTTCATATAGTTATGTTTTGCGTGTTTGTTTATGTTTTAATGATGATTATAAAAGACCAAGTGCTTTTTTCAGATCTACTTCTGCATTGATAATATTCAGCAAGGTGCTGATGTATGAATTAAGTGCTTTCAGTTGCTCAGATTGTGCCGATGTTACTTCTAGATTACTGCCTACTCCAGCTTTATATTTTTTCTGCGCCAAATCAACAACATCATCTGCTAGTTCAAGGTTTCTTTTTTGACTCTGCAATTGCAATAAAGAGTTTTTTAAAGAACCCCTTGCCTGTGATGCCATAAAGTCAATATTCAGTTTTAGGTTCTCTATGTTATTATTTGTTTTTTCAACATTCAGTTTTGCCTCTCTTACCTGGTTTACTCTCTGGAAGCCACTGAATATCGGAATATTTAGTTGAAGACCTGCAGTTGAATTGCTTTCATATTTCTTGAATTTAAACATGTCGTTGAACTTATCTGAACCATAATTAGTTCCATAAGCACCAAATGCCACGAGCGATGGTAATGCCGCTAATTTGTATCTTCTGACATTATATTCATTCAGCGTTTTAACAGTATTCAATATTTGATACTCAGGTACACGCTCATAATTGTCTCCTTCCAGTAATAATGCCGCTGAAGTAGTTGTGTGTTGTTCCATGCTTGTATCTGTCAGGAATATTGGAGCGTTGATGTCCATACCCATCTGGAATTTCAAAGAGTATTCATACAGCTTGATGCCATTTTCTAGCGTTGCACTATCGTTTTGCAGATTATTAATCTGTACACTGCTGCGCTCTAGATCTATTTTTTCTACAAGGCCATTTTGGTATGTTACATCCAGCTCATGTAGCATGCTCCTGCCTGTAACTAAAGACTTGGCTAATATTTCTCTTTGCTTGTAAGCAACCGCTAAAACATAGTATGCTTTAGAGATATTATACTTGATATTGTCTTTAACTGTTTTTGAGTTTTGCTCAGCAAGTTGTAAAGACATTTTTCTTGCCTGTAATGCCACAAGTACACTACCATCAAATATTATTTGTGATGCACTCACACCTACAGATGCTGCATAAGGTACACTTAACGCAACTGCTGTAATAGCATCAGGACCACCAAATATTTTGGCATTCAGGAACGAGCTTTGTGGTCTTATGAAGTCGTCAAATTCTGCTTTTGCGCTTACCTTGGGCATAGCCAAAGCAAGAGTTTGGTTGTTCTGTGCTTGCTGTATCAAAATATCCAGCTGTGTATTTTTTGCAGAGGCGCCATGTACCATGGCGTAGTCTATGCAGTTTTGCAGACTTAATTGTGCGGCTTGCTTTTCCTGCGCTGTAGCGCCTGTAGCAGCAGTTATTATTGTTATTAATGCAATGTAGATGCGTCTCATATCTTGGGTGATTTATTTATGTATTTTTCTTTGTACTCCTTGTAAAGTTTTTCGCCTTTATGGGTCATTATCCCATACATGAAGTGTTCGCCTATTTCCATAGCTACAGATGTGATGCTGTGGTTATCTCTTACCATCTGGTTTGGCTGCATAATCATAATAGAGGTCTCTATTTTGTATTTTGCCAGTAGATCTGCATCTATATCATCACGATAATAGCCTTTGGCAATACCATCTTTCAGGTTTTCTTTCATCAGCTCAACGTCTTTTTCTAAAAGCATCTCCCTGAAGTTTTTATATGCTTCCGGATAATAGCGTTGTAATTCAAAAAGAGCCATTGGGTTAATGCGTTTGAACGTATTGTCAAAAAAAGCAAGCATTTGTACCATTGCCTCCACAGGATTACTTGCAGAGTTCAGCACATTCATGCATGCATTAGTAGTATTGTTTTTATACCACGTTATTGATTCATTGACAACCTCTTCTTTGTTTGCAAAGTGCAGATACAGGGTTTTTTTAGAAATGCCAGATCTGCGGGCGATATCATCCATCGTAATTGTTTTAAAGCCGTATTGGCTAAACAATTCCGCTGATGAAGTGAGTATTTTTTCTAATGGTTCCATATTATCGGTCACAAAACTATGGAAACATTTTTGACAAAAAAAGTTTCCATAGTTTTTAATGTATCAGTTTTGTCTATAGAGGTTATTAAATAAACCTATTGGTTAAAATCATGGCAAATCATAGGTTTCTGAATAATATTCATAGCTATGTTGTGAATACTTGCTTATTTTGCCCTCCAATTAAAAAAATATATGCGTTTTTCTGGTTTTGTTATTATCTCTTTTTCAGCTTTGATTTTTTCTGCTTGTGGTGGTTCAAAAAAAAATGCTAAGTCTCAGGCCGTTTTACCGGGCAATTGGCAAGCAACGCCAATAGTAATAGATGGTGATAATAAAGATTGGCCATCTCCATATCCTAACTATGACAGTAAGGGTAAGGTGGCTTATGCCACTTCTAATGACCTCAACTATATCTATATTACCATGGAGACCGGTGATGAGTTGACTCAGATGAAGGTGCTTAAGGGAGGTATGACGGTTTCGGTTGATACAGGTGGTAAGAAAAACCTTGATTTCAATATTAACTATCCGCTTGAAAACGACAACATGGAGCTTGATCTGCCACAGACAATGGATGGGCAGAAGGATGCTGCAGTACAATTTGGTCGTCAGTTGGGACAGCGCGTACGTAAGTCTATGGAGTTGGCTAATCAATTCACGTTGGATGGCTTTTCGGGCTGCAGTGGCGGATATATGATTAATCAGTCAGTGCCATGCGGCGTTAAGTTACGAGCGCACATTAATGAATATAAAGAATTGGTATGGGAAGTGGCTATACCTGTAAGGTCTTTATATAATAAAGAATCGCTTAATCTAGCTGATGCCGGCAAACCGATCAGTGTTTGTTTCTCTATCAAAGGTCTGAAAGCACCAAAGACAAAATCTGTAGAGAATGCCAACGGAGGCATGAACCAATCTATGGGCGCAGGAGGTAGTGGTAGAAATGCTGCTATGGGCGGCGGAATGGGTGGCAGCCGAGGAAGAACAAGTAATCCGCTTGATCACTTATACACCAGTACCAAAACCTGGAAACAATTTAGTCTCGTAGTGCAACCGTAAAAATAATATTAGTCACACCAAACCTTTTTATTTTTTATGCTGTCTATGTTGGCAGTGCGCTGTCATGTTTGGTGCTTAAAAAATTCTTTAAGTAACATCACATGCTCTCAGCCCCTGTAAATAGGCTATTCACTAACCATATATATCCCTTTCTACCGTTGTTAATTTATCGCAGATCATTCCACTACCGGGAATGATCTGTTTTTTTATACAAAAAAATCAGGCTACCCTTATGGAGCAGCCTGATACATATAGTTTATTAATTTTCTTATTTGATCTCACCAACCATATCAGCAGGCTTCACCCATTCGTCAAATTGTTCTGCTGTTACATAACCAAGGTCAATAGCTGTTTGTTTCAGTGTTTTACCTTGTTTGTGTGCTGTTTGAGCTATTTCGGCAGCTTTATAGTAGCCTATTTTAGTGTTCAGAGAGGTAACCAACATCAATGAATTATTCACGTGAGTAGCAATGTTAGCTTCTATCGGAGCCAGACCTACAGCACATTTGTCATTAAATGATACACAACCTTCGCCTATCAAACGGGCACTATGCAGGAAATTAAAGATCATTACCGGTTTGAATACATTCAGTTCAAAATGACCTGTTGCGCCACCAATACCAATTGTTACATCGTTACCCATTACCTGTGCAGCAATCATAGTCAATGCTTCACACTGAGTAGGATTAACTTTACCCGGCATGATAGAAGAACCCGGCTCATTATCAGGTATATGCAATTCACCTATTCCTGAGCGTGGACCAGAGCTCAACATACGAATGTCGTTAGCTATTTTCATCAAGCTAACAGCTATCATTTTAAGTGCACCGTGTGTTTCTACAATTGCATCATGAGCAGCAAGACTTTCAAACTTGTTCTCTGCAGTGATAAATGGAAGTCCAGTAAGAGCAGCAATGTTTTCTGCTACCTTCACATCATAACCCTTAGGTGTATTGATGCCTGTACCTACTGCAGTACCGCCAAGAGCTAGTTCGCTAAGGTGTGCCAATGTATTATTAAGTGCTCTCAGACCATGATCGAGTTGAGATACATAACCACTTATTTCTTGTCCCAATGTAAGCGGAGTTGCATCCATAAAGTGGGTGCGACCTATCTTAACAATGTGCATGTATTCTTTAGACTTTGCAGCCAATGTGTCACGAAGTTTCTTAACACCCGGAATGGTTACATCTACCAGCATTTTATATGCTGCAATGTGCATTGCTGTAGGGAAAGTATCGTTAGATGATTGTGATTTGTTCACATCATCATTTGGGTGAATGAATTTTTCTTTATCAGTGAGTTGACCTCCGTTCATAACATGCGCTCTGTAGGCTACTACTTCGTTCACGTTCATGTTAGACTGTGTGCCGGAGCCTGTTTGCCATACTACTAGTGGAAACTCGTTGTCCAGTTTGCCTTCCAGAATCTCGTCACATACTTTACCAATAAGATCACTTTTTTCCTGTGGCAATACACCCAGCTGGCAATTGGTTATAGCAGCTGCTTTTTTCAGGTATGCAAATGCCTTGATAATTTCTTTCGGCATTTTATTGATATCCTGTGCTATTTTGAAATTTTCAATGGAGCGTTGTGTTTGCGCACCATAATAAGCGGTTGCAGGCACCTGCACTTCGCCCATCGTGTCTTTTTCTGTACGGAAAGCCATAATAGTTGATGATTGTTTTATTGGACCGCAAAGTTAATTGTTTTATGATGTGTCTGTACTGATGTTAGTTATCTAATTATTTTGAATTGAAAAATATATATGTTCTATATTTCAAGCCACAGTTAATATATTAAGTAATTATATTAACATTTGGCGTATCATAATGTATATTTTGTTTTTTGTACGTGTAAAATCCTAACGAAATCCTAAAATCCTACGTCATATATGTTAGACTTAAACTCAATGATATGAAAAAGCTTATTACATTAACATTACTTGGTTTGTTTTCTCTTGCCGCAAAGGCACAAACAGTAGCATTGACATTAACAACTCCGCCATGTCATGCGGATGGAGTATTGACAACGACAGTTACGGGGTTAACCCCACCATTTACCGTTGATTACAGTATGCCATCAGGTACTGTTTCTCACACAGTAACATCAGGTACTACAGACATACTGACTGCGTATGCCGGCTCTTATGTTA
>CANGMZ010000135.1 GCA_947454715.1 Chitinophagaceae bacterium | reverse complement strand
TGTGGTTAAATATTAACGCTTATCTTTGCATCCCCGAAAGGGCAAAAAAGGTTCTGTAGCTCAGCTGGTAGAGCAAATGACTCTTAATCATTGGGTCCAGGGTTCGAATCCCTGCGGGACCACACCTTAAATAGAAAATCCGCTCAATGAGCGGATTTTTTTTGTGTTTAAGGAAATGTGGTGGTGGTTTTTGATGCTATTTTCAGGATTAAGCTAAATATCTGGGGATGAGTAAAAATTAGGTGTAAGAATTGCCTACAATTATTTTTTCAGTGCCTTAGTTGTTACAGACTTTACTACATTATCTAAATCCTGTGCTTCCAAATAAAGTGCTGACAAAAGTTCTCTGAATTCCTTTTCAGGGGGTGTTGTTTCAGCAAGTAATTTTGAAAGTCCCAGAATATTAGCAAGTGGTCGTCGGACTAAATGAGATTGATCGTAAGCTATTTCTTGAAGCAGTGAATGGTTGGCAATACCGTCTTCAATAAAAGATGTGATTTCTAAACCTATACACAGTATATAATCAGGTAAATTATTCTCATTGGGGATAGCAGTAAAATCCCATTTTGTGTAAATATATTCGTTGGCTGTTAATGGCTTCCTGACAATCAGATCATGCGCAGTATTTACATTTGTGCAACATTTTTCAACAGTTTGTATCACTAATTGATGATCATTTTCATGAATGTCCTGTAGCGCATTTCTGCCAATAAAGATTTTGTTATCAAAGCCGAACCTTTTTTTAAATGCATTGTTAACATAGCAGTAGTTGCCTTCCATATTTATACAAACAAAGAACTTGTTTGTTACATCGGCGAGTTTTGATAACGCATTATCGATATTGAACATTAATATTGAATGTTTTATTTGTCAGAACTTATACTGTTTTATCTAATGTTGCCAATTGCTAATGATTATATTAAAAAGGCAGGCAATTTCCATACATTGTATTTTACGAATGTAGTTAACTCCTACTAATTTTATTAAACTATATTTAGTAGTTTTTAACGGTGTAAATAGTTTAATATCATTGAGGTACGGATGATTATTATAATTGTATTGTGACTCCGTTCATTATTTTCATTAGGGGTGTTTTTATATTGCTTTTAATGTTGTTTCCGGGGATACCCATCTCAACACTTATTCTATTCCCGTTCTGTAACTTGATAATTACCTTTATTGCTTTGTTTTGTATTTAAGTGAGTACATTAGATTTGGAAAAAACAATAAGGCATGTTGACGCAATTTTATAAATCCGGTATTGTATTGTTTGTTTTTGTAATTAGTTTATGTGTTACGCACAGAGCATTTGCACAGCATAACGAATACTTCCCTGATCCTGATACAGCTATACAGCATCGTTTAGAAGAATGGAAGGACCTGAAATTTGGATTACTCATGCATTGGGGTACATATAGCCAGTGGGGTATTGTAGAAAGCTGGAGTATTTGCCCTGAAGATCTGGGTTGGGCTACGGGTGCCAGAAAGCAGGGCGTGGCAGATAATTATAATGATTATGTAAAGGCTTACCAAAACCTGCAAACCACCTTCAACCCTGTTAAATTTGACCCTGACAAGTGGGCTGCAGCAGCAGAAGAGGCAGGAATGAAGTATATGATCTTTACTACTAAGCATCACGATGGTTTTTGTATGTTTGATAGTAAGTACACAGATTATAAAATTACTGATAAAAAGACGCCGTTTTCTACTAATTCTCGCGCTAATATTTCTAAAGAAGTATTCACTGCATTTAGAAAAAAAAATTTCTGGGTAGGGGCATATTTCTCTAAGCCTGATTGGAACAGCGATTTTTTCTGGTGGAAGAAATTTCCGGTTAGTGATCGGAACGCCAATTATTCAGTGAAAAAATATCCGGAACAATGGAAGCAGTTTACAGAATTTACGCACAATCAGATAAATGAACTCGCCAGTGATTATGGTAAGCTTGATATTCTTTGGCTCGATGGCGGTTGGGTGAGAATAAAGACAGATGAAGAGGTTAGGGAAACATTACTCGCAGAGGAAGATGGTAACAGATGGGCTCGTAACCCTCAAAGTCAGGATATAGACATGCCACGTTTGGTGAGGGAAGTAAGGACCAAGCAGCCCAAGCTGATAGTTGTTGACCGGGCAGTAGTTGGTGCGCAACAAAACTACCTCACTCCTGAACAGGAAATCCCCAATGAGGGATTACCTTATCCTTGGGAAACTTGTATGACAATGGCTACCAGTTGGAGTTACAAACCCGGCGATACATATAAACCTTGCAATGAAATAATAGAGAAGCTTGTAGATATTGTTAGTAAAGGGGGGAACTACCTGCTCAATATTGGTCCCGGGCCAGATGGCGAGCTGGACCCCATTGCATATACCAGACTCAAGGAGATTGGTGCATGGATGAAAGTAAATGGCGAAGGGATATATGGTACGAGAATGTATAAAGTGTTTAAGGAAGGCGATAATATTCGTTATACACAATCAAAAGATGGTAAAACCAAATTCATTTTCTTGTTTGATTTCCCCATGGATAAAGTGACTATATCAGAGATGGTTTTCTCAAAAAATGCCCGGTTGCATTTGTTAGGAAGTAAGCAGCAGTTGAAATGGATGGTAAAGAACGGGAAAACGGAAATTGTTATTCCCGGTGGCTTAAAGAAAGTAACCGATCACGTATGGGTGATAAAGGTGTCTGAGTAAGTTTAAGTTGGTTTTGGAATAATTATTCAATAAATAAGCAACAATGAGCAGCGTCTGTATTAAAGGTAATCTTACGATTAAAAATGCCCTTGTCTTTGTGGTTGGCTTACTTTTTTTATGTGTTTCCAATTTATTACAGGCACAAGATGTTCCTCCATATAAGGATGCTCATCTTTCTGTGGATAAAAGGATACAAGATTTATTGCATCGGATGACACCTGAAGAGAAATTTCGACAGCTGTTTATGGTGCCCGGCACTCCTGAAGTCAATTCAGCGCAGTACAAGGCAGGGGTCTTTGGTTTGCAGGTTAATACAGAAACTTCAGATAATAATTCAGCAGCAGGGCAAATGATGAATTACAGTCCCGGAGAAAACACATATCAAACAATTGAGCAAGTTAATAAGATTCAGAAATACTTTGTTGAACAAACGAGGTTAGGTATACCGGTTATCATTTTCGATGAAGCATTGCATGGGTTGGTTCGTACCGGTGCTACATCATTTCCTCAATCAATTGCCTTGTCTGCAACATGGGATACTGCATTGATGTGGCGTGTAGCCAATGCAATCGGGGACGAATGTAAGCAAAGGGGAATAAGTCAGGTATTGTCTCCGGTGGTTAATTTGGCTACAGACGTAAGGTGGGGCAGGGTAGAAGAAACGTATGGCGAAGACCCTGTTCTGTCTGCTGCAATGGGTGTAGCTTATACTCGTGCGTTTGAGCAAATTGGTATTATTACTACGCCAAAACATTTTGTGGTGAATCATGGAGATGGTGGGCGAGACAGCTATCCTGTTGATATAAGTGAAAGAGAACTAGAGGAAAGTTATTTTGTGCCATTTAAGGCATGTATAAAGCAAGGTGGTGCAAGAAGTATAATGACAGCATATAATTCATTGAATGGGAGTCCTTGCACTGCCAATGGCTGGTTGTTGAATGAAAAGCTAAAAGAAGAATGGGGTTTTAAAGGTTTTGTGATTTCTGATGCCGGTGCTGTGGGTGGTGCCAATGTATTGCACTTTACTGCCAAAAGCTATGAAGAAGCCGGAAAGCAGGCAATTGAAAATGGATTAGATGTTATCTTTCAAACAGATATTGCACATGCACTTCTTTTTCAAGATCCTTTCATCCGAGGAAATATAAATCCATCTAAGTTAGATAGTGCAGTAGCTCGGGTATTAAGGGCCAAATTTGAATTAGGGCTTTTTGAGCATCCATATATTCCACAAGTGAATCCTAATGATACTGCATATTTACTTGCACATCATCAGCTAGCAAAAGAGGCTGCGCTGAAGTCAATTGTTTTATTAAAGAACGATGAGAAGAAAATTTTACCATTATCTGTCGGTTCCAAGAAAATAGCAATAATAGGCCCTGATGCAGTTGATGCTAGATTAGGAGGGTACTCGGGTCCGGGAAACAGGAAAGTAAATGTACTTGATGCATTGAGCCGATTATTGTTGAAAGGACAATCAATAAGTTATGCTGAAGGTTGTGGAAGAGATTATAAGCAGTATACTGTTATTGCAGCTAAATATTTATCAGTGACTGAAAACAGTAAAGGTGAGTTGGGATTACATGGTGCTTATTATAACAATGTAACCCTTCAAGGTAAACCTGTTATTGAAAGAACTGATGAACGAATTGATTTTCAATGGACATTATTCTCTCCTGCTCCCAAAGTTAACTATGATTTTTTCTCTTGTCGTTGGACTGGTTTTATTAGGTCTCCTAAGTCGGGAAGTTTTAAAATAGGAATTGAAGGGAATGATGGGTATAAGTTGTATCTGAATAATCAACTTTTAATTAATACTTGGGATAAGCAATCTTTTGGCACACATATTACCACGTTCAATTTTGAAACAAACAAACAATATGCATTAAAAATAGAATACAAAGAGCCTTCCGGTAATGCTCATTTTAAATTAATATGGGATGCAGATGTGGTTGATGATGCTGAAAAAAGAATTGATAATGCATTACAATTAGCAGCCAACAGTGATGTGGTGATTGTTGCATTGGGAACGAATGAAGGTGAATTTCAGGACAGAAGTAAGTTAAGTCTACCTGGTAAGCAAGAAGAGATGTTGCTAAGATTATGTGAAGCCGGGAAGCCTGTAGTTGTTCTGTTGTTTGGCGGCAGTGCGATTACGATGGGTAATTGGTTAGATAAAGTAAATGCTGTAGTTGATGTATGGTACCCTGGCGAAGCCGGAGGAGATGCTATAGCTGAAATTCTTACCGGTAAGGCAAACCCATCGGGCAAATTACCAATAACATTCCCAATGAATGAAGGACAGTTACCATTAATTTATAACCATAAGCCTACCGGGCGCGGAGATGATTATGCTGATGGGAGTGGAAAACCGCTTTTCCCATTTGGGTACGGTTTGAGCTATACTAATTTCCAATATGATAATTGTATTTTATCTAAAACTAGAATAAAGTCAACTGATTCTGTACAAGTAAGTTGCATTATTAAGAACATTGGTGTGTATGAGGGCGATGAAACTGTGCAGTTATATATTAAAGACGAAATCGCTTCAATAGCACGCCCTGTAAAGCAACTCAAGGCATTTCAGCGGGTACATTTAAAGGTTGGAGAAGAGCAGCGCGTCAACTTTGTTATTACACCTTCTATGTTAGAAATGCTAAATGTGAAAATGGAACCTATAGTTGAGCCAGGGACTTTTAGAGTAATGATAGGGAGTTCCAGTAGTGATATAAGGATAAGGGAAATTATAGAGGTTATATAATGTAAATGTGTTTATTCCGTTTTTATTGTCCTACTTTTTTATTTTATAAGTGTTAAAATATAGTCATTACAGAATCCCTCATCTGTTTATTTTTCGATTCTTGTCAAGAAAAATATTTTAATTGATTGATTTTCAATTTTTTTTAATAGCAAATTCTTCTTTTTTTCAATTTTTGGTTATATCTGAAAAGCCTTTTCTGTGGCGTGTCTTGGTAAAATTATATTTCAGTATAAGTACTTATTTTTTTATCGAAAATTTTCCTAAGTAATTAATAATGATTGTGTAAATAAAAATAATGTGTTATATTCGTTAGGAAAAAACGTGTTAAATGTCGGTTAAGTGAATACTTTTTTATATTGAATTAATAAAATAAATAGTATTTTCGCCGTTAATACAAATGTATTTTTTCGGGTTATTATTTTTTCTATTTATTAAATACTGATTATGAGTCTTCAGGCTGATAAATTTAGTAGATAAATAGTCTTTATAGTCAAATTAGTTACATGAAGTATTTATGTTTTTATAAAGACATACTTTAAGTGTCATTTTAGTTATTGTTAAATTTATACCTTATGAAATATTTATTACTTGTCGTTTTGTGTTTTGGAATTAGTTTCTCGGGCTTTGCGCAAAAAGTATTTACACCGAGTACCAATAATGCCATCTCAGCAGGTGCTATTTATTGTCAAAACGCCTCAGCAGGTCTGTTGACTTACACTTATAATACGTGTAGTGCTGGTGCTGGTGCGTCAGTAGGTACATCTTTAACGATTACATGGTATTCAAACTCAGTAAACTCAACTGTGGGTGGGAATCCTGAGAGTACAACATTTGTTGCCAGTTCAGTTGCGGCGACGGGTACTACTTCATTTTTGCCGACTACAACAACGGTAGGTACTACCTATTATTATTGTATCATAACCTGGACAGGTACAGGTACTTGTAATACCAGTGGTAGCCTTACCAGCGCAGTAACTTCAGTTACAGTTAATACAGCTCCGGCTGCAATAACTGGAACAACTAGTGCATGTTTGGGTACATTAACAACATTATCAAATTCTGTAGCAGGTGGCACATGGACAAGCGCAACAACAACAAAAGCAACAATAGATGCGAGTGGCGTTGTGACTCCTGTAGCTGCGGGTACATCTGTAATTAGTTATACAATCGGGTCTTGCAGATCAACAGTTACATTTACTGCATTAGCAACACCAGTTGCTATTACCGGAACAAATACAGTTTGTGAGGGAGCAATAACAACGTTTACCGATGTTACAGCCGGTGGGACCTGGACGACTAGTAATTCCTCAATAGCATCTGTTAATGCTAGCTCACCTGTAGGCGTTAGAGGTGTACTTGCAGGAACTGCGACAATATCCTATACATTAGGATCAGGTTGTTATGTAACTCGTGATGTTACAGTTAATACAGCACCTGCTGCCATTACAGGAACAACTAGTGCCTGTGTGGGCACATTGACAACACTTTCAAATACAGTAGGTGGTGGTACTTGGACAAGTGCAACTGTAGCCAGAGCAACAATTGATGCAAGTGGTGTTGTCTCTGCGGTATCAGCTGGTACATCAGTTATTAGTTATACAATAGGATCATGTAGATCTACAACTACATTTACCGTCTTGGCCACACCAGTTGCAATTACCGGAACTAATATAGTTTGTGAAGGTGCAATAACAACGTTTACCGATGTTACAGCCGGTGGGACCTGGACGACTAGTAATTCCTCAATAGCATCTGTTAATGCTAGCTCACCTGTCGGCGTTAGAGGTGTACTTGCAGGAACTGCAACAATATCCTATACATTAGGATCAGGTTGTTATGTAACTCGTGATGTTACAGTTAATACAGCACCTGCTGCTATTACAGGAACAACTAGTGCCTGTGTGGGTACATTGACAACACTTTCAAATACTGTAGGTGGTGGTACTTGGACAAGTGCAACTGTAGCCAGAGCAACAATTGATGCAAGTGGTGTTGTGTCTGCGGTGTCAGCTGGTACGTCAGTTATTAGTTATACAATCGGTTCATGCCGTTCTACAACTACATTTACAGTTTTGGCTACACCAGTAGCTATAACAGGTACAAATACAGTCTGTGAAGGAGCAATAACAACATTTACAGATGCTACAGCAGGTGGTACATGGAGTACGGCAGATGCAACAATAGCATCAGTAAATGCAAGTTCTCCAGTAGGGGTAGGCGGTGTTCATGCAGGAACAACAACTATCTCATATACCTTAGGATCAGGTTGTTCTGCAACCCGTTCTGTTACAGTTAATACAGCACCATCTGCCATTACTGGAACAACTAGTGCATGCGTTGGCACATTAACGACATTATCTAATACTGTAGGTGGTGGTACTTGGACAAGTGCAACTGTTGCAAAGGCAACAATTGATGCAAGTGGTGTTGTCTCTGCGGTGTCAGCTGGTACATCAGTTATTAGTTATACAATAGGATCATGTAGATCGACAACCACATTTACAGTTTTGGCTACACCAGTAGCTATAACAGGTACAAATACAGTATGTGAGGGTGCGATAACCACATTTACAGATGCGACAGTCGGCGGTACATGGAGTACGGCAGATGCTACAATAGCATCAGTAAATGCAAGTTCTCCTGTTGGTGTTAAAGGTGTTTTAGCAGGTGTTACAACAATTTCTTATACCTTAGGTTCAGGTTGTTCTGCGACCCGTTCTGTTACAGTTAATACAGCACCAGCTGCCATTAATGGAGTATCAAGTGCATGTGTTGGTACATTAACTACATTATCAAATGCGGTAGCGGGTGGTACGTGGACGAGTGCAACTGTTGCAAAGGCAACAATTGATGCAAGTGGTGTTGTCTCTGCAGTATCAGCAGGTACATCAGTTATTAGTTATACAATAGGATCATGTAGATCTACAACTACATTTACAGTTTTGGCTACACCAGTAGCTATAACAGGTACAAATACAGTATGTGAGGGTGCGATAACCACATTTACAGATGTAACAGTCGGCGGTACATGGAGTACAGCAGACGCAACAATAGCATCAGTAAATGCAAGTTCTCCAGTAGGCGTAGGTGGTGTTCATGCAGGAACAACAACTATCTCATATACCTTAGGTACAGGTTGCTATGTTACAAGAGGTGTTTCCGTTATTGCTGCTCCTGCTGCCATAACTGGTACTATGAGTGCTTGTGTTGGTACATTAACTACTTTGTCAAATTCTGTTGCAGGTGGTGTTTGGAGTAGAGGAACAGCTAGTGTTGCAACGATTAGTCCTTCAGGAGTTGTGACTGCGCTTGCAGGAGGTACTACAGTAATTAAATACACAATTGGTTCTTGTTTTGCGTCAAGTACATTTACAGTAAATAATAATCCAGGGGTAATTTCTGGAACAAATACAGTTTGCGAAGGGGCAATTACGACATTCAGTTCTGGAACTGTTGGTGGTACATGGAGTACCGCAGATGCAACAATAGCGTCAATAAATGCTAATTCACCAGTTGGG
>CANGMZ010000134.1 GCA_947454715.1 Chitinophagaceae bacterium | reverse complement strand
GTCAATGTGAGATTAAGACTGTGTATTGCCCAATCGTCTTTAACTATATATATATACCCATTAAAGCAAGGCTCATAAGCATGCTTCTGCATTACCTTAATCTTATATATCCAATGATCTCCCTCCTCAAACTGCCCCTCATATTTATACTTATAGTAGTTCAGTGCATTATCACTTACAGGTGAAATATACCCTCTAGATGTTTTACCAAACAAGCTCACATTATTCTCATAAAAAGTAATTACTGAAGGAAATTGTGAAAAGCCAACACCGCCCGGGTTACCGCTTTCACGAACCGAATGTATTACCGTGCGCTCTTTATCTCCTTGCACATAATAATCTGCATCTTCCTCCAGCAAGTAAATAATCCCCTTCCCTGAAGTATCTGTACCCACATCCTCATTAGATATTTTCTTACCCATTACCATCTTGGGTATTTGTCTCATCTTTCCGATACCCTTCAGATAAATATTTGTTTGAAACGATTTAACCTGATCCAAATGAAACTTCCTTTTCTTAATCACATCTCTTATAATACCATAAGCAGGATCTTCTGCATTGGCCCTCACAACTACTTCCTTCATTTCAAGCCCTTGGCTACTGAGCTCAAAATTATGAACCACAACCTCATCTCCCTTAACTGTAATATTAAAATGTGTTTGCTTATACCCTACATACTGACATATAACACTATAAAAACCTGGCTCTACAGGTATTTCATACATACCTTCTCCATTAGCATTGGCACCAATTGTTGTACCCTGCAAAAATACTGTTGCATAAGGCAGCGGCTCACCCTTTGTATCTGTAACCCGGCCTTTTATGACACCTGCAAATACAAAATTGGTAATGCAAATAAGAAGAATAAAAAGTAATGCTTTTTTCATGTGTATGTTTTATGGTTATTATATAACAGAAGGGATGTACCCTAAAATGAATAATAGTATATCGTATGAACGAGAGAAAAGTTACAATCGAACATAAAATATACTATCATTAATATTAATCAGTTGGCAGACTAAAACAGTCCGAACAACTGCGCATCTATACGACGAACAACATCAGCAAAATCTTCTTCCTTTTCGGCGAAATTACAATTATTGACGTCAATCACTAGTAATGGACCGTCGTTATAACCATCAATCCATTTATTATAATTCTCGTTCAATCTTTTCAAATAATCAAGTCTGATATTTTCTTCATATTCACGACCACGTTTTTGAATCTGGTCTACAAGTGTAGGTATAGATGTTTTCAAATAAATCATCAAATCAGGTGGCTGAATAAGTGTCTTCAGATTCTGAAAGAATGAAGTATAATTCTCATAATCGCGCTTTGTCATCAGCCCCATATCAAACAAATTGGGCGCGAATATGTAAGCATCCTCATATATGGTACGATCTTGTATCACCGTATCTTTCCCACCTCTGATGTCAATTAGGTGCTTGATACGATTATTTAAAAAGTATATCTGCAAATTAAAAGACCAACGATGCATATCCTCATAAAAATCAATGAGGTAAGGATTATGTTCCACATCTTCGAAATGTGGCTCCCACTTATAATGCTTGGCTAGCATAGCAGTAAGTGTAGTTTTTCCTGACCCAATATTACCTGCAACGGCTATATGCTTGGGATTAACTTTGTGAGGCATTGTATAAAAATAAAAAACTATTAATTAAAAGTAAAAAACACACCCATTCAATAACTACATGTTAATTATTGACAGTAATCGAAACAAAGTAAAACTAACAAATACTTATTTGTTTTACTATTCTATTTTTCAATATCTCCAATATTGATTTACAACAAGTTGCAAGAATAGGTATCAATAATTTATACCCATCAATTTTCTTGCACCGCTTATTGTCTGAGATGAACTAGCGCGGGCTTTTTCTGCACCTTGTTTTAGTATCTTTTTAAGCATAGCCTCATCTTTATAAAGCTCGGCGGCTTTTTCTCTTATAGGACCTACAAAAGACACCATATCTTCCGCCAATTGCTTCTTCATATCACCATAACGGATATTACAGTTGTTATATGCGGCTTTGAATGTTGCTGTTGTTTCAGGTGCAGATACTGCATTCATCAAGACAAAAAGATTCTGAATATAATCAGGCATAACCATGTTGGGTTCAGTAGGACCCTGATCTGTTTTCGCTTTCATTACCTTTTTGCGAATTGTATCATTATCATCATTGAGAAAAATAGTAGCATTTACATTTTCACTTTTGCTCATTTTCCCGTTGCCATCAAGACTCATAATCTTAACAGTATCGTCGCTAAAACGGAATACCTGAGGCTCAGGAAAGAACTCACCGTAACGGTTATTAAAACGATTAGCAAAATTGCGCGCCATCTCCAAGTGCTGTTCCTGATCTTTACCTACCGGCACTTTTATGGCACGATGTATCAAGATATCAGCAGCCATCAATACAGGGTATGTAAGCAAACCGGCATTCACATTTTCCGGATGCTGGCGAACTTTATCTTTAAATGTTGGTACTTTCTCGAGCTCACCTTTATATGCAAGCATGTTGAGCATCAAGTATAATTCCGGTATTTCCGGCACATCGCTTTGCGCATACAAAGCCACCTTTTCAGGATCTAGTCCGCTGGCAATATTTTCTGCCAATACCCTATAAACACTTGGTTTGAGTTCTTTAGGATCAGGGTGTGTTGTCAATGCATGATAGTCTGCTACAAAAAAGTAACAATCATATATATCCTGCATTTTCACATAGTTCTGTATTGCACCAAAATAGTTACCTAAATGCAAATAACCCGTAGAGCGTATTCCGCTGACAACAATTTCCTTACTCATAAGACCACAAAGATAAGAAATAGGCAAGGAATGTCCGCTAATCAGATAGAACCTGAGCGAATGAAATCTTAAGCCCGAATAGAACGTACCTCGGTAAAAATATTAAACAACTTAGCGACGTCTCATCTCTCTGATAATACGTTGTGTTCTGCGATCTGCACGTGAGTTTTGCAAACTCAACACTGCCCATATTGCAGCAGGAATCCATAAGACCAATGTGATTTGCAGAATAAGACAGAAGATGCCGGTGAGTATGCGCCCTCTGAGCATAAATGATAACCAAGGAAAGAAAATAGCAATCAACGTCATTTCCTTACAAAAATATCTATTTTAGAGCAATGACCAATGTCATAGACTAATAAAAGAAGAAATATTATATTGAGTGTGTAACCAATGGCATATCCACATTAAACAAGATGAAATGAAGCAACATTCAGAACAGTCGCTTACGCAGTTAACGATGGAATTATTTGCCGAAGGGCATCCGAGAAAAGAAATAGAAGAGATACTGGCAGAAAAAGGTCAGGAAGAATTTTATATAAACAAGATAATTGAAGAATGTATAAAGCTGCGTAATGCTCGTAAAAGAACATTAGGTATGGGACTGATTTTTGCGGGAGCTATACTTTGTTTTACCAGCTTTTTACTCACCATTACCTCTGCCTCTTTAACTGATAGTTCATGGGGATTATTCGGATTGACAAGCGTGGGCGTGATGCTAGTATTGGCGGGGCTTATGCAGATATTGATGTAATAAAATTATGTGTCTATTTAACGTAAAATTAAGGTTTTGAATACCCCATCGGTACGTATTTTTACACCTCATTTTTAAAACGTTTTAAACAAAAGACATGAAGAAAATTTTCCTTTTTGCTATCGCCACGTCAATAGCTCTATCATCTTTCGCACAGAAAGCAAAAACTAATTTGACTGCAAAGTCATTCAACGGTCATCACCTTGCTGCAAAGACTACAGCAACAGGCGATACAGTAGCTATCGAACACATCTTGGGTACAGATACCCTTGCAGCTTACATTGTAGGTCACAATGCTGACAGCGGTTATGTAACCGGTACAGATGCTTATGGAGATATGGGTTTCGCTGAGCGTTATGACCATACTGACACTTTGGTATCTGTAATCGGCGTTATAGCAAGATTCACAGGTACTGTGAACCCTGCTTCTACAAAAACTGTTGTTTTCAATACTTGGAGCGTAGGCCCAAAGACATTATGGACAGCTGCACCAAGCGGTCACGTATATAACAGCGGTTTCCCTAATACTTCTTTGACTTCAGTTACTGTTCCTATTACTCACTTGGGTATCTCTAATATTGATACTGTTGCTGATACAGTTAAGTCATTCTGGTTCCCTACAGCTACTACTAACCTTTCTACTTTCTTTGTAGGTTACACTATTAACTACACTTTTGCCGGTTTAGCAGGTGACACTATCGGTTTGTGGAGCAACAGAGATAACGAAAGACACATCGCTTACTCTTCTGTTTCAGGTGCTGATACAATCATCAACAACGTTAATGCTACTCAGTATAGCGATAACACATGGCATGACGATGCTTTTGATAACTTCACATTGGGTAACCACCTGTTCATCTTCCCTATCGTGAAGATTGGCGGTCCTAATGCAGTTAACGGCATTACAAAGAACAATCTTACTTTCCACAACAACTTCCCTAACCCTGCTACAACTTCAACTAATATCAAGTTTACAGTTGCTCAGGCTACTGAGGTTACAATTTCTATCTCTGATATGAGCGGTAAAACTATCCAGACTATCAAAGGAAATTATAATGCAGGAACACAGGTTATTAATGTAAATACAGAAGCTATGGCTGCAGGTGAATACATATATCTGGTGCACACAGCTGAAGGCGAAGGTTTTGCTAGCAAAATGAGCATTATCAAGTAATCAGATTTTATCAATCATACAGAAGGGGTTGCCACAACGATGGCAACCCCTTCTTCTTTTTAATTCATTAGTTTATACAACTTACCTGCTTTACAACATTACTCAACGTTGTAGCACAGCAATAAACATGCTATCTGCCTTATGAGCAATGCCATTGATCAGTTTTGCTTCCAACAATTTGAGTCCGGTCTTATTTATTATCTCATCAACAACGTGTTCATTTTCATCCTGAAACACAGAGCATGTTATATATATCAATCTACCACCCTGCTTTAAATATGCCGCTACATTAACTGCAATATTTTTTTGCAAAGTGCTGAATTTACTTATCTGCACAGGGTTAAAGAAATACATCTGTTCCGGAGTGCGCGCCCAGGTACCTGAGCCACTGCAAGGTGCATCACATATAATATTATCAAATTGGCGACCATCGAGCGATTTTGCCAATTTAGCTTTATCAGTAACATCTGTAACAAAAGCTGCGGGTGCTTTGTGACCATATTCTCTGAACCTTTCTTTAAGGTTATAAAGTATAGTATCTCTTACATCTGTAACAGTGAGTTGCACCGTTGGCTCCATATCTTTTAATAACAAGGACTTACCACCAGCACCAGAACAGCTATCATACCAACGCTCGCCCTTTACCGGTGCAAAATAGCGACCTGTAAGCTGCGAAGAAGCATCTTGCACCACATAAGCCGACGAAGGCAACAAAGTATCAATCTTTGCTCCATTAGGCAATTCAATACAATTGTCTGTTACAAAACTATACGGGATCGCAGCAGTGTTTAATAATTTGATGATCTCATCTTTCTGCTTGCGAATACGAATAAACAATGACGGCTGCACTAAAATAGAACGACTCCATTCTATTGCAGATACCCCTTCTGAAAGCATAACATCATACGGGAACAAACAACTTAAATCAGAAGAGGCCGCACCAAACGCGTCCATATCATATAAACGACCCACGATATCCCGGTTCGCACACAATTGCAAGCATGCCTTCATTTTATATTCAAATTCATCTTGCTGTATTTCGTCAACTATTATTGCCTTTGCACACCTATACCAGCAATATGCCATTTCATTAAGTATACGCCTGTCGCGACTACCTAATTGAGGATATTGTTTGTAATAATTTTTTAGAAAGTGCGCCAATGGCAGGCTTCCGTTATAAGCATCTATTATTGTCTTTATGTGTTGCCATATATAACGCATAGCCCGAAATTAAGATAAAGCAAAGTATTAATACCCATCCACAACAAATGTTTTTGTTGACCTTATCAAAAAGAAACAGGCCACTCTTGTGGAGCGACCTGTCATATTTATTAATATCAATTACTTATCTTCTTCCACCACGCTCTTCCTGAGGTGCCTGCCTTGCAGGAGCCGGTGCCGGCTGCGGTCTAGGCTGCTGCATCTGAGGTTGTGGTCTAGGCTGCTGAGGTTGAGGCTGTGGGTTATAACGTTGTGGCTGCTGAGGCTGTGGATTATAACGCTGAGGCTCAGGGCTTGTTCTCTGTGGCTCTTGACGAACCGGCTGCTGTTGCTGAGGTTGAGGAGTAAAGTGCTGTGGCTCAGGGCGGTTAGGCTGCTGCGGATTTACTCTTTGAGGCTCAGTGTAATTCCTCTGTGGCTCCTGACGTACAGGTTGCTGAGGCTGAGGGTTGTTGCGCTGAGGCTCAGTATAAGTCCTCTGTGGTTCCTGACGAGCAGGAGACTGAGGCTGAGGGTTATGCTGATCAAAACGAGTACCCGGATTTGCCTGTGGTGTACGGTTAGTAGGCTGCACATTGTTATTGTTTCTCGGACCACCAAAGCCAGTATTACCAGCGTTTTGTCTTTGAATCTCTTGTCTGAATACTGGCTGTCTTGTACCATTGTTAGCAGCTGCAGCTTCCGGTCTGCCTATGTTACGTGGTGCCTGTATCACATTTGTTGGGCGAGCAGTACTTACAGAATTTCTGTTCACATTAGGGCGATAAATATTTACCGTATTCTGCTGAATAGCTGCTGAACCAGGTCTGTAACCCTGAGATACACGATATACCTGAACAGGAGCATGTGTAGTTGCTTCAATAGTAGAAGCACGTGGACCATAGTTATACTGAACATGAGTACTATTATCTACATACACATTGTTGATAATGGTAGTCTGATTGATGTAAGTTCTGTTATATGCAGGACCTCTCCAATAGTTGTAATAATCATGTCTGTAAAGGTACTGAGGACCCACAAACACCCACCAAGAGTCTGGGCAGCCGTAACCAACCCCAACACTGTAACCGGGCGCCATTGGTGCCCAACCGGCATAACCTCCACCATATCTCCAACTTACCCAAGCCGGTGCCCATTCGTAACCCGGCACCCATATCCAACCATAGTAACCGTTATATGTCCAACGACCATAGTGGTAACAGGCCCAACCCCAAGGATCGTCTGAAACCCATGTATTACCATAATCTGTCATTACCCATTGGCCACGGCTACCATAAGGACGGAAATCGCCATCTTCGTTTGGCACCCAAACATTACCATACTCCGGATCATATACCCACTGACCATAAGGAGACAACTCATCATAAAAAGTCTGGTAAGAAACGGTAACATCCTGTGCCTGAGCTTTGTTTCCTGTAGAAACTACAAGCAGCATACTCAAAAAAGAGATGCAAAACAGGCTGCTGAATACTTTTTTCATGTTATTATATTTTTATTGGTTCCTTTTGAACGACCATTTTCAATAATCAATCGTTCATCTGATACTATTCAATAATGATGCCAATATTTTCTACAACTTACAAAAAATCCCCGGTAAGCCGGGGATTTTTACTAAATAAAAATTGTCTAGTCCTGAAATAGCGATACACAAAAAAGTATCGTATGGAACAAAGAAATGAAAAGCAGTATGTTAAGCGAACTCAAAAAGATTACAGCCAAACATTAAAACTGCAAGTTGTCGGCCAAATTGAACGAGGGGAACTTTCAACTCACCAAGCTAAAAAGCTGTATGGGATTCAAGCTCGTAGCACAGTAATTCAATGGCTCAGAAAATATGGTAACTTCGATTGGGAGAATCAAACTCCCTCGAACATGCCCAAAAGCCCAGAACAGAAAATCATGGAGCTGGAAGCGAAAGTGAAGCTTTTGGAAAAACAGAAAGCTTTTCTGGAGCAACAAGCCCATGTATCGGACAGCAAGGCTATCATCTTCGACATGATGATAGACCTGGCAGAAAAAGAATATCAAATCGATATCAGAAAAAACTCACCTCCCGGACAATCGAAAGATTTACCAAACAAAACGACCAGACATTAGTGTTTGCCTGTCATTTGTTCGGGATAGACAGACAGGTCTATTACAGTAGTTTAAGGCGCAAGGCTGTTCGCCAGTCCAAGGCAGCACAGGTAGTTGGGATGATAGCGGAGATACGGCAATCTATGCCCCGTATAGGTACAAGGAAGCTCTACTACATGCTTACTAATAAGCTGCAAGCGTTGAAAATAGGGCGTGATAAATTCTTTAATATACTCAGGGCCAACCATTTACTGATAGAGCCTAAACGTAGCTATCATATTACGACGGACTCGCACCATAGGTTCAGGAAGCATAAAAACCTGATTCTTGAAATGAGCATAAAAAAGCCGGAGCAGGTCTGGGTATCGGACATAACGTACATAGGCAAGAGGGAAAAACCTTGCTACCTAAGCCTGGTGACCGATGCTTATTCCAAAAAAATAATGGGGTTTTACGTTGCCCACAACATGGATACCGAGAGCAGCGTGCAGGCTTTGAAAATGGCTATAAAAGATAGAAAATACACCAAGGAGCCCTTGTTCCATCACTCTGACAGGGGTGTCCAATATTGCGCAGGCGAATACCAAAAAGTACTGCATAAACATGGAATCCAATGCAGTATGACCAACAACGGAGACCCTTACGAGAACGCTGTTGCTGAAAGAATAAATGGTATTTTAAAGCAGGAATTTATCATTGATACCTACCACGCGGACCTGGATGTAATGAGGAAAATAGTAAAGGAGGCTATTGATATTTATAACAGCAAAAGGCCTCATTACTCCAATCATATGCTTACACCTACACAGATGCACAACCAATGTTATATACAAATGAGAACTTATAAACGAAAAAACAGTAACAAGAATGAACCTGTTACTGTTTAATTATTCTAATTTTATCCTTTAATAATCTGTATCACTATTTCAGGACGGGTCAAATATTTTAATCAGCTATCAATTAACCTTTCAATACTTTTGCCATTGTAGCGCCTATGTTTGCAGGGCTATCCACAACGTGGATACC
>CANGMZ010000133.1 GCA_947454715.1 Chitinophagaceae bacterium | reverse complement strand
CCTACTACACAACCTGCTGCTGCAGCAAGTGTAATACTATTACTAGAAACAGTAGCACCTGTTGCATCTATTACAGTAACAGAATATGTACCTGCACTTAATCCTACTCTATTTGGAATATCATTTGATCCTGTTATGTCACTCCAATCATAAGTATATGGCGCTAAACCACCACTAACAGTTAATGATATCTTACCTAAAGAATAACATGTAGGGTCTATATAACTTGAAGAAATATTTAATGGCACAGCACCAGGACTCAAATCAAAAGTAGATGTTCCTGTTTTTGAAGTAGTTGGATCTGTAACAACAAATGTTTTATTGCTACCCGAATTAATTGGCATAACACTTATACCATAAATAACACCGTTTAAAAAATTAACAGAGCCACCAGAGACACCCGCAGTTCCAGAATATAATACAGAACTATTAAAACTTGTAACCGTATTATTATTTGCATCCTGAGCAGTAATAGTAATACCAGTTATTGAAACACCTTGAGTTTGAGGTGAGCTTATTGTTGAAATATTAAAATGATGTAACGCTCCAACTGTTCCAGTTGCCGAAAAAGTAATTGATGAACCAGACAAACTTCCACTTGATGCCGTCAAAGTATTTGCACCAGCTGTTCCTCCTAATACCCAAGAGCCAGCACTGGCAATACCATTAGCTCCGGTTGTAACAGTGACCGAACTTGTACCTGAAATTGTACCACTACCTAATGCGATTGAAAAAACCACATCTACTCCACTTACTAAATTATTGTATTGATCTTTGACTATAACACTAGGTACTGTCGTAACAGCATTGCCTACAACAGCTGATTGGTTATCACCAGCATTTATGGAGATTTGTGTTGCATCATCTGCAACTGCAGTTGCAGAAAAAGTTATAGGTGAACCCGTTAAACTTCCACTAGTAGCAGTTATAGTATAAGATCCAGAAACTGTTCCTAATGTCCAACCTCCTACTTGAGCTACACCGTCGGCACCAGTGGTTACCGTTGCACCAGTTATACTTGCAGTACTTGAAGCAATAGCAAAAGTCACAGTAGTCCCAGTAACTGGATTCCCATTTACATCTTTTACAATAACACTAGGTAAATCATTAACAATGGTTCCAACAGTTGCCGATTGTGAACTAGCACTGTTAATTACAATTTGACTTGCAGCTCCACTTGTTATATTAAAGGTATTACTTACAGCAGATGTTAATCCTGAAGAAGCCGCAGTTAATTTAAACCCAGTGCCAACTTTATTAATTGATATCCCAGTAAAATTTGCTACTCCATTAACAGCATCTAAAGGATTTGTAGTCGCAGCCAATGTTGAAGATGGTCCAGGATCGGTAGAAATGGTCAGAGATATGGTACCAGTAGCTGTTGCATCATTTACTGTATTACCAAATTGATCCTGCACAGTAACAACTGGCTGAGTATTTAAAGGGAAATTAACGGTACCATTTCCTGGCTGAGTTGTAAATGCTAATTTACTTCCAGCAGCTGGATTAATTACAAAAGCATTTGTCAAAGCGCTGGTTAAACCAGGAGAGGTTGCTGTTAAAATTTTATTATTACCCGATAAATTAATAGATAAATTATTAGATGTAAAAAAAGCAATACCAGATGAAGTATTTGCTGTTAAAACTGAACCTGTTGAAGATAATGTACCAGTTCCTGTAGTTAGTGCAATAGTAATGACAGTTCCAGAAGTAGTAAGTAAGTTATCATTTGCATCATATACTCCTACTTGTGGTGATGTGGCAAAACTTGAACCAGCAGTTTCAGCAGTTGGCTGTTGAAAATATTTTAATTTATTTGCATCACCTGCAATTACAGTAAAGCTAGAACTTGAAAATTCAAAATCGCCAGTACTTGTTTCAGTTACAGATAATTGTTGTGTTCCAATTTTATTTAAAGTAACATTAACCGAGTTAGCAACCCCATTTACAAAAGTTACATTACTAGTATAAGAAGTTAATGTTCCAGAACTAGAAACTCCTTTAAAAGTTAAACTATACGTTCCATTGTAAGTAGTTACGACATTATAGCTTTTATCTATAGCTCTAATTGTAACCGGAAAAGAAGTTCCTGCTTTTATTGTTCCAGATAATGTTCCCGAATTTCCAACATTGGTTGTAAATGTTTCACCATTTAATGTAATATAATAATCAGCCAATACCCCAGAAGCAATAGCATTTGATGTGTTAGTTACATTAATGACTCCATTATTACCTGTTGTTAAATATGATTTTTTATATGTTGCGGCACTTGAAGAACTTCCATAAGTTCCAGCAGCGGCACCATCCCCATTTGTTAACAAATAACCAGTATTATATGTCACAGTACTTGGTAGCGTTACTGTTACTTTTAAGATATCAATTTCGGTATTGTTACTAACTGTAAAAGTTGAATTTTGATAAGATTTAACACCAGAACCACTTAAATTTAAATTATAATACCCAACTGTCGGAATTGTCTGGTCGCCGGAATAACTATAATAAACTGTACTTGTTCCTGGCGTAAATGTGCCTCCAGATCCTGAAACAACTGTTCCACTTTTTGTAAAATAAATTTTAGAAGAACTTGCATTTAAAATTCCATTAGTTCTTGTCCAGGTTCCACTAAAATAATGTGTTAAACCGGAACCCAAATATAATGTTCCACCTGAGCCATTAATTGTCAGTCCTGCTGAATTTACATTCCCTGTTAATGTTGCAATGCCTCCAGTTTTAATCATTGACAAATCACCTGTAGTAGTAAAGCCCGAAATAGTTTGAGTAATTGTTCCTGCTAAAATAATACCGCCACTACCACTAGTTAAAGTTCCAGAATTATTAAAGTCTCCATGTAATGTAAGTGCATAAGAACTTGGGGTAAGTGTTGCGCCAGAATTTATATTTAATGGAACATTAGTACTATTTCCTAATGTCTTTGCTGCATTTAAGGTTATAGCACCTGTTCCATTTATAATTATACCACCAGTCGAAGTAAAAGAAGAAGGCCATTCATTTGAAACTGTTCTTGCATTTGCACCAGCATTATATTGTAAAGTAGCTGCACTTCCATAACTAATTGTTCCATAACTACCGCCACCAATATTATTAGACGTAGACCCATTTTCTATTGACAAAACTCCATTAACAGTAATGGTAACTCCTGGAGATGAAGAATAATAAATTGTCTTAACACTAGTTCCTCCAAAAGTTAAATTATTAAATGTAGTATTTGTTGAAATATTCTGATAATTGGCAGTATTTGTACTGTTAAAGTTTACTGTACTATTATTTGCTACAAAGTTAGAACCTGACCCATACCATGCAGATCTAGAAGAAGAAGAACTATTATTTGAAGTAGAAGAAAAAGAGACATTTAAAGTTGAACTTCCACCATTTAAAGTACCACTATTCAAATTAACATTAGAGGTAAAATTATGCGTTAATCCTGAACCCAAATTCAAAGTACCTCCACTACCATTAATAGATAACCCAGCACCATTTACATTTCCAGCAAAAGTTGCCGTACCTGCTGTCTTGGTCATTGAAACTGCTCCTGTAGTTGTAAATCCAGCAATACTTTGTGCAGTAACTGTTCCAGCTAAAGTTATACCGCCACTTCCACTTGTTAAGGTACCTGCATTAATAAAATCACCATGTAATGTTATTGAATTTGAACCAGGCGATAATGTAGCCCCGCTATTTATATTTAAAGGAATATTTGTATTATTACCTAAGGTTTTTGAATTATTTAATGAAATTGCACCAGTACCTTTTATTATAACACCCCCTGTTGCAGTAAAAGAAGATGGCCATTCATTTGAAACTGTTCTTGCATTCGAACCATTGTTATACTGCAAAGTAGCCGCAGAACCATAAACTAAACTACCATATGTAGTACTACCATTATTACCATAACTAACTGAACCTATATAAATTGTACTTGTTCCATTTTCAATTGACAATACTCCATTAACAGTAATTGTAGCACCAGAAGAACTTGAACTATAATAAACTGTTTTATTACTAGAGCCACTAAAAGTTAAATTATTAAATGTAGTATTAGTATAAATTGTTTGATATTGTCTTGATCCACCAGTACCATTAAAATTTACAGTTCCATTATTTGCAATAAAATTAGATCCACTTCCGTTCCAAGCTATATTAGAAGATGAAGAACTATTGTTTGAAGAAGAACCAAAAGAAACATTTAAAATTGAACTACCCCCATTTAATGTACCATTAGTTAGATTAATTAATGAACTAAATGTATGAGTCAAGCCTGACCCTAAATTCAATGTACCACCCGTTCCATTTAACGTTAATGCCCCTGCAGATAGATTACTAGTTAAAGTTGCAGTACCTCCAGTTTTAGTCATTGAAATATTACCAGTTGTAGTAAAACCAGCAATACTTTGATCGCCTGTACCAGAAAATGTCATACTTGCTGAGCTTCCTATTAATGCTCCAGCTGTTCTAACAATATTGCCACTAAAAGTATGTGATATTGAGCTTCCTAAACTTAATGTACCTCCAGTTCCATTTAAGGTTAACCCAACTGCTGTTAAATTGCTTGTAAATGTTGCTGTTCCACTTGTTTTGGTCATAGAAATATTGCCTGTTGTTGTAAAACCAGCAATATTCTGTGTTGCAACTGTTCCAGCAATAATTACATTACTACTACCACCAGTAAATGTTCCTGCATTTATAAAATTACCATGAAATGTCAAATCGTAATTTCCAGTATTTAGTGTACCACCACTGTTTATATTAAGTGGCACGTTCGTATTATTACCAAAAGTTTTTGGACCATTTAAAGTAATAGTTCCAGAACTTGAACCTTTAATTATAACACCTCCTGTACCTGTAAAAGTAGATGGCCACTCCGTAGATACTGTTCTTGAACTAGCTCCTGCATCATACTGTAATGTAGCAGTTGAACCATAACTAATGGAACCAGTAAAAGTATTTATAGCACTACCATTTCCAATTGAAAAAATTCCATTAATTGTTGTAGTACCAGCTGGAAATGTTTTTGATCCTCCAGTAAATGTCAAATTGTTATATGTAGTTACCAGAATATTTTGTGCTGAAGCTGAACTATATGTAACAGTTCCAGTTCCTGGTGTAAAATTGCCTGCATTCGTTAATGCACCCGAAACAGTTAAATTATAGGAAGCTAATGCTAATGTGGCTCCACTACCAATTGTAACATCTACTGCATTTATATTTCCCGCTAATGTTGCAGCACCACTAGATTTAGAAATTGATACATTACCCGTAGTTGTAAAACCAGCAATACTTTGATTACTTGTACCTGAGAAAGTCATACTTGCAGAACTTCCCGTTAAGGTTCCAGCTGTATTAATAATATCACCACTAAAAGTATGAGACCTGGAGCTTCCTAAATTTAATGTGCCACCAGATCCATTTAATGTTAAACCAACAGCTGTTATATCACCAGTAAAAGTGGCTGTTCCACTTGTTTTGGTCATTGAAATATTGCCAGTAGTTGTAAAACCTGCAATACTCTGTGTTGCAACTGTTCCAGTAGTAATTACATTACTACTACCACATGTAAATGTTCCAGCATTTATGAAGTCACCATGAAATGTCAAATTGTAATTACTTGTATTAAGTGTCCCACCACTATTTATATTAAGAGGGGAATTTGTATTATTACCTAAAGTTTTAGCTCCATTTAAAGTAATTGTTCCAGTATTCTTAATTATTACACCTCCTGTACTTGTAAAAGTAGTTGGCCACTCTGTTGAGACAGTTCTTGATGAACTGGTATTATATTGCAAAGTTGCAGTTGAAGCATAACTAATTGAACCTGTAAAGGTATTTGTTGCTGTATTCTCAACTGAAAAAATTCCATTTATTGTCGTAGTTCCAGCTGGGAATGTCTTTGCCCCTGATCCACTAATTGTAAGATTATTGTATGTTGTAACTAAAATGTTCTGAGATGAAGATGAACTATAAATGATTGTTCCAGTTCCTGGTGTAAATGTACCTGAATTTGTAAAAGCTCCAGAAATAGTTAAAGAAAACGTGTTGAATGCTAAAGTTGAACCACTAGCAATTGAAATGTCAGCACAAGCAGCAGTCGAATTAACTGTAACTGTTTTATTACCTTGAATGTATACAATATCTCCAGCAAGAGGTACCGAAGCTCCAGAAGAACCTCCAGAAGTTGAAGACCATGTTGAAGTTGAATTCCAGTTTCCTGTTGCAACAGAATATCTATTTGCAGCCCTCGCCCCAATACCTATAAAAACAAGTACTACTAAAATAATATATTTAAAAAATCTTTTCATGCTCTTAATGCTTTATACTTGAAGGGGTAACAGGACTAGGATTTGTTGCAACCAATGCTTTTGAAAAAGTTGCAGTACAACTATTAGCATCAGTAACTGTAACTGAAAAACTTCCTACTGATAATCCTGTTCTTGTTGATGAAGTAGATGGATTATCACTCCATGAATAACTATATGGACTAGTACCTCCAGTTACGCTAATATTAATTGATCCGTCACTTCTATTTGCAATAATAGAAGCATCTACAGGACAACTAGGATTTACAACTGTTCCACTAACCGACAACGCAGTTGGCTTAGTAATATTTGCACTAGTTGCAGCAGTACAACCATTTGCATCAGTTACTGTTACATTATAAGTTCCAATATCTAAACTTGAAATATTTTGTGTAGTTGCACTATATGATGCCGCACCAGTTTTAGTCCATGCATAAGTATATGCACTTGTTCCACCAGCAACTGTCAAACTAATAGTTCCGTTTGCTGCGCTATTTGAACAAAGTAAATTTGTAGAAGATGTAGTTGCAGATAATACCGCTGTTGGTTGTGAAATAGTTGAACTAGAAGTTCTTACTGCACCATTTGCATCGGTTAAAGTAACGGTATAAGTTCCTGCTTTTAATCCAGTTCTATTTTGTGTACTCACACCATCATTCCACAAATAAGTATAAGGTGTTGCACCTCCAGTTATTGAAATACTAATTGCTCCATTACTTTGTCCATTACAAGAAACATTTGTAATTGTTGGTGTAATTGAAATTGCAGGAGGCTGACTTAATGTAATGCTACTTGGTAAATTAGCTACGCAGTTTTTACTATCAGTTACTGTTAATGAATAAGTACCAGCAGCAACACTCGATAAATTTTGTGTTGTTGCACCATTGCTCCAATTATAAGAATAAGTTGGCGTACCACCCGTTACAGTAACATTTACAGTACCATCTGTTCCACCATTCACTGAAATATTATTTGATGAAGATGTTGCAACAGAGAATGCAGGTAATGAAGAAATAGTTGCATTTAAGGTAGCCACACAACCAGTACCATTTCCTCCTTTAATTGTAAAACCATATGTTCCAGCTGTCAAGCCAGTTACATTTATTCCTGATCCAGAAACAGAATCAATTGCGCCTGTTTTTAAATATTTCCAAACATATGGCCCTGTACCATTTGTTACATTTAATTGAATCGCTCCGCTAGTACTTGATGCACCGTTGCATATATCTGTAACAGCCGGTGTTACACTCATTAAACATTGAATATCTACAGGCTTTGAATCAAAAGTAGTTCTTCCACAACCATCAGTTAATGTAACATTTAATTGTGCAATTCCTAAATTAGAAGGAGCCGTAAAACTTACATTTTGAGAAGTTGTATTTGGACTAAATGCGCCTCCTCCACTCGATGACCATAATACAGAATAGCCATCTCTTACTAAATCAACTCCTGCAGGTAATGTAATTCCTAAGTTTAAAGATTGGCCTGAATATAAAACAGTACCTGCTGGTAATCCTGATATAACAGGAATTACTTCCTTACCTACAACACCAACCGTTGATGTAAAAGAAAAATTAAAAAATACTCTTTGAGCAGCTACGTTTGTGGGTCCGGTTCCATTAAAACTATGAGAGGCTTCAATAAACACTTTACCATTACTAGTATTTCCAAAAGCTGGTCCCCAAGCAATAATAGCGGCACGATGTTTATCTAATGCATCTACTTTTTGAGTATGATCTGAATCATAAACACCAACCTTTGTAGTAGTTCTCCAACCTGGTACTAATGGAATATAAACTGTCTCTGCACCACTTGAAACTGCTGCATCAAAAATTCCCATGAATTGCATAATTGGATCACTTTGCAAAGTTGGATCGTATGTATATGGAGCCTTTCCTGCATTGTGATTAGCAGCTAGTATTAAAGCATTTTGATAGTAAGGTCCAGCACCTGAAGCATTACCGGTTTTTTCAGATAAAAAATTTGTTTGCTTTGTAACATCTGGAGTAACATTATCAAACATATCTTCCAAGTGACTACCTGCACTACAACCTAACCATATTCCACCTTTATATGTTTGATTCCAGTTTAATAAATTTCCGTGAGTGATCCATGCAGGATCCGCATGTGGCATTACAAATAAATCATCACAACCACTTAAGTCAGCAGGATTTTTCCAAGTAGCACTTGTAGCTCCACCATATGCAGTTGAGGGTATACCAGCATTTGTAAAATATGGTATAGCTACTAATCCATTTTGTTTATCTAAAGTCCAGTTTGGTGCTTTATACAATGTAGTTCCTACAGGCACAGTTAATGGCGCTACAGTAGTTACACCATTAACACCTTGTGTTTGCCAATAAGCTATTCTTGCAGCAACATCTGTTGTAATAAAATCTTTTTCAATGATAAAAGGTCCACCGCTATAATTTTTTGATCCTATAGAAAAATCTACACCGTCTTTTGCCTTGGATGGATTAATTGACCATAAAATAGGAACTTGATAATTCTTCATTAAATCATAAATCATTCCGTATGGCTTTAAACCATTTCCAATTGTTTGAGGAAGCACACCCATGTCAACAATAAAAGATCCAGCTTTAATAGTTTTAGTAGTTTGAGCATTTATCGAAACTGAAAAGAATAAAAAAAAGACAAAAAGTAACAATGTTTGAACACCGTTTTTGATTTTTATTGGGCTTAAAAATGTAGAAACCATATATGTTCTATTGTAGATTATTTAGATAGAAATTAGTCTAAGATAGATACAATAATAACTGAATTTATTCTAAGAAAATAATCTAAGGT
>CANGMZ010000132.1 GCA_947454715.1 Chitinophagaceae bacterium | reverse complement strand
TTTGACCCCAATATTGATGCAGAAAAAGAGCTTAAAGAAACTATAGCACGAGCAAAAAACGCACATAAACGCGTTTTGATAATTGTAGGTGGCGATTGGAATTACTGGAGCGAACTGTTGTACAATGACCTGCAAAACAGTAAGTACCTGAAACTTTACTATGAACTGGATTTAATCAATTTCAGCCCACTGAATAAAAATGTGGCAACATTAAATGCATTGTCTTGCCCTAAAGACGTTGGCTATCCTGTGTTAATTGTGTTAGACGAAAATGGCAACCGACTAATGGCAACCGACACAGACAGGATGAAAGCGGACAAGAAGAAATACGATACTTATCAGCTAGACAGATTTCTTACCAACTGGGGGAGTTCGAACCAAAAATCCTAACAAGCAACATGTTACAAATACGAAAAGCAAGCACCGGTGATATTCCACTGATTCAGGAACTGACCATGGAGGTATGGCCACAAACATATACGCCCATAGTTGGTGAAGTACAAGTAGCCTTCATGCTTCAGAAATTTTATAGCACTGAAGCGTTGCAGCAGCAAATGGAGCAGGGGGAACAACAATTTCTGATTTGTTTCAGCGAGGAGCAACCAGCAGCATTTGCATCGTATTCTGAAGTAGAACCAAACATCTACAAATTACATAAGCTATATATCATACTGTCCCAGCAAGGTAAGGGTATTGGCAAATTCATTATTGATTATATCTGTAATTTGCTCAAAGAAAAAAATGCCAGTCACCTCAGACTGAATGTTAACCGGTATAATAGTGCCGCAATTGCCTTTTATGAAAAATATGGATTAAAACGTATAGCTGACGAAGATATCCCTATTGGAGCAGGTTACTACATGAATGACCATGTGTTGGAAATTACACTGAACTAAGATTGTAGTTTATTTTTCAGGAACGCACTGACCATACTCCATGTTTCTCTGGCAGCCTGAGCATCATAGCCGGGATGACTATCAAAAAAGAAACCATGACCCGCTTTTGAGATTTCTATGTTCACAAAATCCTTGTCTGCTGCTCGCATTGCTTCAAGAATTTTATCTACTTGTGCGTGACTGACAGTATCGTCTTTGGCTGCCCATACGAACAATGATGGACCATTTTGAGTAGCTGCTTTTTCCACCTCTTTATCAGTGGAAGTACCATAGAAAGATACCGAAGCAGCAAGATTTAGCAGACTATTAGCGACAAAAGACATCCTGCCCCCCATAGAGAAGCCGACTGCACCTATCTTATTTTCATCAACGTTATCTTGCTTTGTTAACCATTTATATACCGACTGTATGTCATCCGCAATTTGCTCAGACTTGAGTGCTTTGGTATGTGGCATAACAACAGACACTTGATAGTAACGTGCTTCAAAACCCGGAGCGGCTGTGCGATGAAACATTTCAGGGGCAACAACCAAATAACCATCGCTTGCCAGCTTATCAGCTACATTACGGATATTGATATTTACACCAAAGGCATCATGAAAAAGAATAATTGCAGGAAATGGACCTTCTCCTCTGGGAGTTGACACATACGCATTCATCAGAGGAGCGTCCTTCACGGTCAATGAGATTATTCTAGACACGGTATATTTTTTGTGAAAATAGCTAAAAATGAAACTATATCAACACAATACCCATGAATTAAAAATAAAATTGGTAGTGCTCTATGCTAGAAAATGTATTATTTAATTGAGTGCTCTTGTTTTACCAAACGGTCCTTAGAAGCACCTTTTGTGCTGAGTAATTTACCCAGACTGATAAAGAAACCTAACACCATAATAACTACACCCAACCACAATACATTGATATACGGGAATACCAACGCCTTCAGAACGATATAGTCATCCATAGGGTCAGTTTGCTTCACCATTATTTCAGCTGATGCTGAATCCGCTGACTTAACAATGATGTTTTCCAAACGAGCGTATAGATCTAAAGCCTTTACTGTATCTTCTATTCTAAAAATTGACTCTTTGTTATGAACAATGTAAATAGGAGCTGCCTGATGAATACCTCCGTACATATCGTGTACTGTAAGATTCGCCGTAACTGCAATATCACCATCTGTAGGCTGATAACGAGGATCTTTTACTTCTCTGCTAAAACCATTGAAGATCATAAATCCATTGTTCAGGTAAATAGTATCGCCCGGATTTCTAACAATATGGCTTTTATAAGTACTTGTATCAGACTTGCTTTTGTCTGTAGCCATACTGATGTAGGTAAATATGTCTTTATTCCAATAATGTTTAGTTGATGGATTGGCACTCAAGCCACTTTCATTCCCCTTAGGATTAATAAATGCGTCGGGGTATAACATGAACTGTTCTTCTACCTTTTTGGCAGCAGAATCCATACGTTCAAATTTCACTTTGTAATAAACTCTTCTGTCCTTACCCGGTACACTACTGTCCCCTACATAAGTGGCGAAATAGTCGCCCATAGCCACACCTCTACCAAAAGGTAACAACTCATTTTCTCTACTTTCAGCGGCTTCTTCTTCAGCAGTATTCTTACCAAAATTGAAAGATTCACCGGTAGTATTGAGTGAAATAGCATGCTTATTGTAAGACGACAGTAAGATACCCAAAAGCACAGCACCAAAACCAAAGTGAGCAACAGATGGACCTAAGTTTTTGAACTTAACTTTTTGAATAGCAATTGCATAAGACAAGCTGGCAACAATAGCAAAGCATGATGTAAACAACATGATCACATATTGCGGCGTTGTGATTTTTTGACCATACCCAATGCCTACAGTCATCAACGCAGAAATAACGGCTACAATACCTATTCTGGTCCATAAAGTTTTTGCATCTGTGTTCTTGTACTTCATGAACAACGTAAGCCCGGAAAGCAATCCAATGATGATAGCAATCCATACCTGTTGGTTGTTGTAATCCCTTACCAGATGCGTGGATGGTGCAAAATCTTTACCCGTCATCCACTTAGCTAATGGTGCCCATACCGGCAACGAGGTAATAGTGATGATCATTACCGCAGAAATACACAATACCGCAGAACCGATGAACATCCAGAATTCACGAGAAAGAACCGCTTCCTCTGTTTTAACACGAGGTAGCTTTTTCCAACGCCAAGCCAACAAACCTATTGCAATCAATAGCAACCAACCAATAACAATCAGCAAGTGATAGTATAGTGCCTGACCATCTCCTGTAAATGCATGAACAGATGTTTTACCTAAGATACCCGTACGAGTAAGGAATGTAGAATACCAAACCAACAAATGCGCCAAGAGCAAGAAAATGATAGTAGCAGTTAATGCTCTACCGGTGCTCTTGTAAATTATTAGTGTATGTAACCCGGCTATAAGCACCAACCAAGGTACTAAAGAGGCATTTTCAACCGGGTCCCATGCCCAATAACCACCGAAATTCAATGATTCATAAGCCCATGCACCACCCATAATAATACCTGTTCCCAGCACTGCACCGCCAACAAGAGACCATGCAATAGTTGGCTTAATGAAAGTAGTGTAATCACCCTTCCACAATGCTGCAATAGAGAATGAGAATGGGATAAGCGACAATGCGAACCCAAGGAAAAGGATAGGCGGATGTATCACCATCCAATAGTTTTGAAGAGAAACATTAAGACCATTCCCGTCTTTAATGAAGCTCATGTAGTTAGGTGTAGAGAAAATTGGTGCACCCTGCATAGCATGACGTAATAGCATGAAAGGGGTACTACCAATCTTAATATCGTCGCCCAGATAGAGGCCCAGCAACATAGTTCCCAGTATTACCTGTGTCATGGCAATAATAGTCATTGTTCGGGTTTCCAGCGTTTTAGCTGTACGCATCACTATTAAACCAAGAATACTATGCCAAAACATCCACAGCATGAAGCTACCTTCTTGCCCTTCCCAAAAACAAGATAAAAGATACTTAGCCGGCAGATCGTAAGACGAATGCGACCAGGCGTAGTGATATTCAAAAAGGTGATTAGTAATAATATAGTAGAGTGCAGCAAAAATACTGACAATAGCTGCAGTGTGCAATATAAATCCACCACGAGCCATAAGTAACCAACTACGGTTGCCAAGCGGATTGATCTGCTCAGCTCTTACTGCTTTGAAATAACTGAATGTGCTGAACAATGCCGCCACAAAAGATACGATAACAAAGAAATAGCCCAGATGCCCGGGCATTGAATGTTCTCCTAAAAACTCTGTAGCCATCTAAATATTAAGTATCGTTGGTGGAAATTGAATAAACATGTCGTGCAGCAAAAGCTGCGATGATAAAAACTAAAAATGAGAAGGACTTATGCGCCCTCTCCTACAACCATGTCTTTCTTATACTTAGAAGGACATTTCATTTGTATACCACTGCAAATGAAGGTGTTATCTTTCATATACCCCTTCATTACTAGCTGTTCAGACTTTTCGATATCGCGAGGTGGTGCACCATTAATGAAAATTACCTGATGCATAGTACCTGCTTTATCTTTAGCAAAAAAAGTAAACTTGTTAGGGTCAACCTTTGGGTCATAATGAACACCCTGCCCCTTGTCGAAAAAACCCATTACGTGGTATGATTTACCCGGCGTTTTGGCAGCCGAGCTGAATGTTTCGTAAGTACTGAAATCAAGAAATGTAGCCGAGATAGCCGCAATAGCCACAACCACCAATATCAATAATGCAATATGTGTCTTTTTCATAAAATTCTATGAACAGCAAAGTTAAGGTAATTCATTCAAGTAGATGACCTGTTTGTATTACGACTATTAATGCAGATATTGAATATCACTTTGCACACACCGAAAAATAAAATGAAATAAACTAAATATATAATTATAAAAATCTATCTATTCAAAGTAAGAACAAACAATAGTATCCATATATTTGTATCAACAATAAAAGTAAATTGAAAAGGCTGATTACCATATTATTAATGGTTACCTATATGGCAGGCGCTATAGGGTTCACTTTTTCATTGCATTATTGCGGAGGCAAGTTCAAAGAAGTTTGTTTTACCTCAGATACAGAAAAAGATTGCTGTGGCACAAGAGAAAAGAGCCATAACTGCTGTGAAGACAAATTTGTCAGTGCTAAAGTAAAAGACGCTCATACACCAGCAGCCAAAGCAATACTGTCTGATCCGTTTTATTGTATAGTTCCTGCTCCCCAACTCATTTATTCAAATTTTGTACCGGAAGAATATCCTTCTTTTACTTGTACTACTTACGCCCCATCTCCCCCGGTCCGGCAAAATGTACCTATATATATAATGAACCGCGTTTTCAGAATTTGATATTCTGAAAGATTCTATTTTGACTATCTACGCGTATCGGCTACATAGCCGTATAATTCATTATTTATATCTATACAAATTATTTCAGATGAAAAAGCTTTCTCTTCTTTTTACCGCATTAGTATGCGGCACATGTGCATTTGCACAAATCCCGAATAACAGTTTTGACACATGGACTGACATGGGAACCTATATTATGCCAAACGGATGGGATCAACTTAATGCGACAACGGCAACAACAAGCGTATTTACTTGTGAAAAAGGTATGCCCGGCGCAGCAGGACCATATTATATAAAACTAACCTCTAAAACCGTACCGGGATTTGGTGTAGCACCGGGTGTGGCTGTGAGCGGTCAAATAAATCTTACAACTTACCAACCAAAATCGGGTTTTGCATATACTGCACGCCCGGCTAATCTGACAGGCAGCTGGCAATACATGGCTTATGGCAGTGACCAAGGCAGCGTATCTGTATTGTTGACAAAATGGAATACTGCTTTAAGTAAGAGAGATACAGTATCTTATACATCTCAAGCTTTGTCTGGCATGGTAATGAGCTGGAGTACATTCACTATTCCGCTTACCTATATGACCACCGCTACACCTGATAGCGCAATTATCGTTTTAGCAGCAAGCGGCAGCACACCGGTAAATCTGAGTTATCTGTATGTTGACAATCTTGCTTTTAGCGGAACAGTTACCAATGGTGTAACAGCAATAAATAGCAATATTGCTGATGCTGCGATTTTCCCTAACCCGGCAAGTAACCGAATTACAGTGAGTTATAACAGCGCATCAGCAGGGCCGGTATCAATAAACATTATGGACTTGAATGGCAGAACCGTTGCCAAACATAATGTTGCTGCTACAACCGGAAACAACAGCATAGATATTAACACTGCAAACCTTGCGAAAGGCGTTTATGCAGTAAGTATCTCTGACGAGCACAACACACAAATTAAGAAACTTGTGATCGAATAATTTAATAAAAGGCGGGAGCGATTACCGCCTTTATCATACCATAACATAATGAAAAAAATACTAGCAATAGCTGTACTGATCTCTGTATTCAGTGCAGTGCGGGCACAGCATGCCCTGTTTATTCCTGATACACTTTCGGGCACAACATTTGATCTGACCGTTCATAAAGACAGTGTTCAATTTAAGCCCGGTATGATTACTCATACATTAGGTATTAATGCAAACAAATATTTCGGACCGACATTACTATTACGCAACGGCGACAGTGTGAGTATAATGGTTCACAACCAGATGGGCGATACAACAACCATGCATTGGCATGGGTTACATGTAGCACCGGGTAATGACGGCGGACCGTTTAGCATGATTATGAATGGGATGGATTGGAATCCCCAATTTGTTGTAAGAAACAATGCAGCAACCTATTGGTACCACCCACACATGATGGCTAAAACTGCGGCCCAAGCCATAAAGGGAGATGCAGGGCTTATTATAGTAAAAGACGCTGCCGAAGCGGCTTTGGTATTACCTCGTAGATATGGCATTGACGATTTCCCGATAGTGGTGCAATCTGTAGAGCTGGATACTAATAATCAATTTATGCCTAAAGGCATGGTTGACAGTGTAATACTGGTAAATGGCACGGATAGTCCGTATGTAAATATGCCTGCTCAGATAGTAAGAATGCGACTGCTCAATGCCTCAGGAGAACGTACATTTAATTTCGGGTTTACAGCAAACAGGTCGTTTAAGATTATTGGTACTGACGGAGGGTTGTTAACCGCACCTGTTACTGCTACACGTATCAGATTATCTCCCGGAGAGCGTGCAGAAATACTTATGGACCTTAGCGGATTGGTAGGGCAAACTATCTTTCTTGAGAGTTATGCAGCTGAATTACCAATGGGCGTGCAGGGAGGCCCTACAATGCCAATGCCACCAAGTAGCCCACCGATGAACAGCCCGCTGAATGGTATTGATTTTAATATTCTGCAGATCAATGTGGTTTCACCAACGGCAGCACCAGTTACCACAATGCCAACATCACTTATTCCAGACACACCATATCCTGAAAGCTCAGCAACTGCCTGGCGTACTATCAATATGACGGCAGACAGTATGATGGTGATGGATGGTCCATTCTATTTTAATCATAATCTGTTTGATATGATGCGAATAGATTACAGAATACCTTTGAATAATGTTGAGGTATGGACGCTCTATGATAGTACTATGGTGGCACACCCATTCCACCTACATGATGTACACTTTTATATATTAGACAGAAATGGCGTTGCTCCGGGACCGGAAGAAAGAGGAAGAAAAGATGTGGTGCTGATACAATCTATGGAGCGGGTGCGATTTATAGCTAAGTTCACAGATTTTGCAGACACTACTATTCCTTATATGTATCACTGCCATATTTTAATGCATGAAGATGATGGTATGATGGGGCAATTTAAGGTTGGGACTGAATATACGGGTGTAACTACTATTCCGCTGAATAACAACAGTATTAAATTATACCCTAATCCGGCTACTGACAACCTAAATATTGCTCTTGAAAATTCACTTAATGGATCTCCTTCCGGTATAAGCATATATGATGCAATGGGAAGAGTTGTATATAGTGGCTCAGCCAACAATCACCTTGAACTCAATACAACTAATTGGGCAAGAGGCCTGTATGTATTGACTGTACACTACCAAACGGAAATTGTACATAAAACATTTGTTATAGAGTAAAACTTCCAAACGGCATATAGAGTTCTTTACCTCTATATGCCGTTTTTTCATTATCAACACTTTCCGCCGCTCCGAAATAACCTTAATTAACGATAAATATCAAAGAGACAGACGTCTTAAAATTTCATTCGCGTACCTTTGCAGCCGTTTACAGCACAGATATTTCTCATGAATAATATAATGTTTTGGATACAACCGCTAATAGCGGCATTTACAGGATGGTTTACTACATGGATAGCGTTTTATATGCTTTTTCATCCGCGTAAGCCTATTCATATTTTCGGACTTACTATTCAGGGTATATTTCCTAAACGGCAGAAAACCTTTGCGACTAAGCTGGGCAGTGTGGTTGCCAATGAGTTATTGCATTTCAACGATATTGTGGCACAAATAAAGGATCCTGCACAGCTGGCCAATGTGATGCCTGATATTGAACGACACATAGATACCTTCCTGAACGAAAAATTAAAAGAGAAGCTACCTGTTATTGCCATGTTTGTGGGGCAAGGAACATTAGAAAAAATAAAAGAAGGACTGATGGAAGAAATCAATGTGATGCTCCCTGATGTTATAGGCAAGTATGCGGATAACCTTGCCAACAAAATAGATGTACAAAAAATGGTGACAGAAAAAGTTGCCGGTTTTTCATCTGACAAACTAGAAGAGATACTTGCAGCAGTAATGAAACGTGAATTCCGTTTTGTTGAAGCTATAGGTGGTGTGTTTGGTTTCCTTATTGGGCTTATTCAAATGGGACTGACGTTTATTCATTTCTAGAAGAGCAATACCAGCAAGGCATACACAAACATTAAACCATCGGCATAAATCAGATATGCCCTTTCCGATGTTACTTTTTTCAGATATTCCGCCACAAATCTGGTTAATATAGCTGTAACAATTACAGCCATTATTCTGTACCACAACGGATACCTGATGTATTGCGCAATGCCCGCTAACACAAATAATACCAGCACAATGTTGATCACTCTGTAACTGTTCTGTAGTCCCACTATGCGCGGAAATGTGTTGATATTACTGGCTATATCTGTCTTCAGATCACGAATATCAAATATGATGCACAGACTGAATATGAATAAGAATCGGATGATTATTTCAAAAGGGTAATCAGCAACATGTCTTTGCCAATATAACATTGGCAAAACAGATGTTACTATTGTCCAGACACCAGCAAGTGAAAGTATTT
>CANGMZ010000131.1 GCA_947454715.1 Chitinophagaceae bacterium | reverse complement strand
TGCACACTACTACAAAACGGCATTCGGCTTTCAATCATTGGCTTATGCAGGTTTGGAAACAGGAGTAAAGGATCACGTTTCTTATGTGTTGGTACAAGACAAAATAAGATTGGTACTCACTACTCCGCTTAACTCATCAAGCCCTGTTGCAGAACATATTAAAAAACATGGCGATGGAGTTAAAGTGATTGCATTGTGGGTAGACGATGCACGTAAAGCATTTGAAGAAACCATATCTCGCGGAGCAGAAGTATACTTTGAACCGGTTGTTGAAAAAGACGATATGGGCGAAGTAGTTCGTGCAGGTATACGTACTTATGGCGACACAGTGCACATTTTCGTAGAAAGAAAAAACTACTCAGGCATATTCTTACCAGGCTTTGAAGCATGGGAATCTGAATACAATCCAATCCCTACAGGCTTGAAATATGTTGACCACATGGTGGGTAATGTGGAGTTGGGCAGCATGAACAAATGGGCAGATTTTTATGCCAACATCATGGGCTTTGCTAACCTGATTACGTTCGACGATAAAGATATCTCTACTCAATACACTGCATTAATGAGTAAGGTAATGACTAATGGTAATGGTCGTATCAAATTCCCTATCAATGAACCGGCAAAGGGTATCAAGAAATCACAGGTTGAAGAATATCTTGATTTTTATGAAGGTCCGGGCTGTCAGCATATTGCAGTAGCAACAGATGACATCGTTTTCACTATTTCAGAGATGAAAAAGCGTGGTGTAGAATTCCTTTATGTTCCGGGCAAGTATTATGACACTGTATCTGAACGTGTAGGAGAGATAGCTGAAGATATGGCGACACTGAAAAGCTTGGGTATAATGGTAGATAGAGACGAAGAAGGCTATCTGCTGCAAATATTCACCAAACCTGTAGAAGATAGACCTACGCTGTTTTTTGAGATTATTCAACGTAAGGGCGCACGCTCATTCGGCAAGGGTAATTTTCAGGCATTGTTTGAATCTATAGAAGCAGAGCAAGCACGCAGAGGTACACTTTAAAGGCTGTCTTAACAAAGAAATAGAATTATCCACTACACTACTTAAATGAAGAATATTATGGAACTATTAGAAAAAACTGATAAGATTCATGAGACCATGCTCAAAAATTTTGAAGAAAAAATAGAGCGTGGAGATGCCATAGAACCTAAAGATAAAATGCCGGACGGCTATCGGAAACACCTGATGCGTCAGATGTCGCAACATGCACATTCTGAAGTTATAGGTATGCAGCCGGAAGGTAACTGGATAACCAGAGCCCCAAGTTTGCGTGCGAAGCAAATACTCCTTGCTAAGATACAAGACGAAGGGGGCCATGGTCTATATCTCTATAGCGCAGCAGAAACACTGGGTATAAGCAGAGATGAGATGATTGCACAGCTACATTCAGGCAAAGCCAAATACTCTAACATATTCAACTACCCTGCACTTACTTGGGCAGACATAGGAGCTATCGGCTGGTTGGTTGATGGTGCTGCCATTGTAAATCAGGTATCTCTTCAGCGCACTTCTTATGGCCCATATAGCCGTGCTATGGTACGTATCTGTAAAGAAGAAAGCTTCCACCAAAGACAGGGATATGAAATAATGGCGAACATGATGAAAGGCACAAAAGACCAGCAAGAAATGGCACAAGATGCTATGAACAGATGGTGGTGGCCTTCACTGATGATGTTTGGACCACACGATAGTGAATCGCCACATACAGGTGATGCCTTCAAATGGAAAATAAAACGCCATTCAAATGATGAACTTCGCCAAAAGTTCATAGACAAAACCGTTCAACAAGCAGAAGTTATCGGGCTTACTATTCCGGATAAAGATTTGAAGTGGAATGAAGAAAAGAAGTGCTACAATCATGGTGCTATCAACTGGGATGAGTTTTACAGAGTAATAGGCGGAAACGGACCATGCAACAAACAACGTATGGATCACCATGTAAAAGTACATAACGAAGGTGCATGGGTAAGGGCTGCTGCAGATGCTTACAGATTAAAAAAAGAAAAACAATTACTTCATTTATAAAAACGAACGGTTATGGCCACAGATTCTCAGTTAGCAACATGGGAAGTTTTCATGCAATCTAAACCAGGTGCAAATTATATTCATGCCGGTAGCGTACATGCCGCAGATAAGCAAATGGCACTTCAGAACGCAAGAGATACTTATACCCGCAGAGGCGAAGGAACAAGTATATGGGTAGTGCCAACCGATGCTATTACTGCATCAAACCCTGACGATAATGATATGTTCTTTGACCCTGCTAATGATAAAGTATATCGCCACCCTACATTTTATGTAATGCCGGAAGGCGCAAAGGCAATTTAAAACTTTAAGAAAATGACACAACAAGAAGCTTTATATAAATATTGCCTCCGTATGGGAGACGATGCGTTGATTCAGTCATACAGGTTATCTGAATGGTGCAGCAATGCCCCAATTCTTGAAGAAGATCTGGCACTAACCAACTTTGCACTGGATATGACCGGCAGGGCGCAAGCTATGCTTTCTTATGCAGGGCAAGTAGAAGGCAAAGGAAGAACTGATGACGATTTAGCCTATAAAAGAAAAGAAAGGGATTTCTATAATCACCTGATTATGGAATTGCCTAACGGTGATTTTGCTTATACGATAGCAAGACTGTTCTTTACTTCTACTTTCGAGTTTTTCTTCTTCAATCAATTACAAAACAGTGCAGATACTACTTTAGCTGCAATAGCTGCAAAAACGATAAAAGAAGTACGTTATCATAATGCACATGCTATTGATTGGGTACTACGTTTAGGTGATGGCACAGAAGAAAGCCACAATAAGATACAAAAAGCAGTCAATGAATTGTGGATGTTCACTGGTGAATTGTTTGAGACAGAGGAAGTTGATGCATTACTTCGTGATCAGAATATAGCTGTTGACATGCCTGTTATAGCAGACAAATGGAAAGAGCACGTAGCACAAGTATTATCTGAAGCTACACTTACCATCCCTGAAAGTGGCTATATGCAAAGTGGCAGCAATAAAGGTATTCATACAGAACACCTTGGTCATATCTTAACTGAAATGCAGTATCTGCAACGCGCATATCCTGAAGCAACATGGTAAAACCATCACATACTAAAGAGGAGATTTTTGCTATCCTGTCTGCTATTGCCGACCCCGAAATACCGGTGGTGAGCATATACGAAATGGGAATGCTCAGAGACGTCACCTTCTCAGACAAGGGTTATGAAGTCATTATAACCCCTACTTATTCAGGTTGCCCTGCAATGGGCATTATTGAGCAAGACATAAAGATGATGTTGGATAAAAATGGTGTTACACCGGCAACAGTAAAACTGGTATATGACCCTGCTTGGACAACTGACTGGATGAGTGATGTTGCCAAAGAAAAGCTTAAAAAATATGGCATAGCACCACCATTACACTCTTCGTGTACACAAGATGTTTTTGCTCATAATATTATTGAATGTCCGCACTGCCATTCAGGAGATACCGTAATGATCAGCCGTTTTGGTTCTACGGCATGTAAGTCGCTTTACCAATGTAATGATTGCAAAGAACCGTTTGAATATTTCAAGTGTCACTAGTAAAACAGAATACGTTATGTATATTCAGCAGATGTATACCAATTGCCTGGCGCATGCGGCATACTATATAGAATCAGGAAATGAAGCTGCAGTAATTGACCCACTCCGTGACCCGGAACCTTATCTGCAATTAGCTCGTGAAAGAGGTGCTACGATCAAGTACGTTTTAGAAACTCATTTTCATGCGGACTTTGTATCGGGTCATATAGATCTTGCAAACAAAACAGGCGCCAGTATTGTTTTTGGTCCGGGAGCTACTCCGGCATATAAAATATATGTAGGTGAAGACGGAGAACAATTACATTTGGGTCATGCTCATATACAAATAGTACATACACCGGGGCATACAATAGAGTCTACCTGCTATTTAGCAACAGACGAAGCAGGTAAGCAACAAGCAATATTTACCGGCGACACACTTTTTGCCGGCGATGTTGGACGCCCGGATCTATTAAGTGGCAATTTACCTAAAGAAGCACTTGCAGCAATGCTGTTCGACTCTTTACAGAACAAGATAAAGACCTTACCTGATGAACTTATTGTTTATCCCGGTCACGGCGCAGGTTCTGCATGTGGTAAAAATATCAGCTCAAAATCTTACTCTACCATTGGTGATGAAAAAGCAACAAATTATGCTTTACTCACCGATGATAAAGATGCATTTATTACCGCTGTAACATCAGATCTGCCGGTAATTCCTGCCTATTTTTTTAAAGATGCAGTCATCAACAAAACAGGTTGTAACTCTTTTGATGAGGTAATGAAGTCGAGTATGCACGCACTAAGTATAAACGAATTTACCTCATTACAAAAAGATGGCGCTATTGTCTTAGATACACGAGACCCTATGACTTTCGCTGCAGGCTTTATTAAAGGCGCACTTAACATTGGTTTAAACGGCGATTTTGCGGTGTGGGTAGGTACGCTTGTTGATGCAGATGCTAAGATACTGCTTGTAACTCAGGAAGGTAAAGAACGTGAAGCAATAGAAAGATTGTCAAGAATTGGCTACGATAATGTAAAGGGATTTTTGAATGGAGGAATGAACTCCTGGACAGATGCACTTCAACTTTGTGGACATATTATGACCTTCAGCGGCAATGAATGCGGATCACTTTTGGAAACAGAAGACTATTCATTACTCGATGTGAGGAACAGACTGGAAGTGGCCAAACATAGAATGTTAGGATCTGTACACATTCCACTCAACACATTAAAGAGTAAATATACTTCACTGGAAAAGAATAAGAAATGGCTCATCTACTGTGCCGGTGGCTACAGATCTATGATTGCAGCATCATTCCTTATGGCACATGGATTTAGTAATGTTGCCAGTGTAGAAGGAGGTATAAAAGAAGTTATTCAACACGCACCACAACTGGTGGAAATGGATATGGAATAGCACATAACAAAGCAAGGGGAAAGTGGCTGCCAATATGGTGGCCACTTTTTTGCTTTAAAGTGCAGAGAAACTATTTCATAAATGGGTCAACAAAACGCCTGTCATATAAAAAGGTCTTATCAGTAAGGGTGAGCAAAAAGGCAATAATATCTACTTTATCATGGTCTGATAGTTTAGATATCTTAGTTATTGCTTTATCTGCTCCTTTGTAATGCTTCTCCTTGTTATCGTAATGATTGAGTACATCTCTTAATTTACGAAAACGCCCATCGTGCATGTAGGGATAAGTCATTTCCACATTTCTGAGACTAGGCACTTTGAACTTATAATTATCAGATGCTACAGCAGAAACGCCTCCCCTACCCTTGTCTTTTAATGCAGTATCGGGCACTAACCCATTGTTACGGTATGTATTATCTGTAAATAATGGTTCCTTATGGCAGGAGGAACAATTGGCACGAAATAAGGAAAGACCATTTTTTTCAGATGCATTGAATGTATCTGTACCGTTAATATACTTATCATATCTGGAATTAGCAGAGATCATCAAACCTACAAATTGAGTCAGCGATTTCAATAATCGCTCGGCCGTGACATCAGTATCGCCAAAAGCCAACCTGAACCTTTCTACATAATCTTTATTCGCTTTCAGTTTACTGATTACATGTGGCATTGTCTCATCCATTTCTATAGGATTAGTCATTGGTCCAATAGATTGCTGTTCTAGGTGAGCGATACTGCCATCCCACATAAACGCATCCTTCCATATCAGGTTCTGAAGAGCGGGCACATTACGCTTACCAATCATTCCATATATACCATGGCTCAGAGTGTGGTCAATATGTCCAAATGCCGCTATACGTTGGTGACAACTGGCACAACTTGTGGTACTGTCCTTAGATAAAATAGGATCATTAAATAGCATCCTACCCAACATGAATTTTTCAGGTGTTAGCCTATTGTTCTTGAATTTATATACCGGCTTCGGGAAGCCATTGGGGACATGCAACTCCACATCCTTATCTGTGATGAGGAAATACTTATTCTCCACAAAACTGAATAATAGTATGCTGAGCAACAAACCACACAATATAACTGCCTGCTTTTTCCTCATTTTGCATCATCTATTACAGAAAACATATCCATATAATTATTGGCTACCATTGGTGCATTATGTGCATCTGTGACTGATGACAGCTTAGAAAAATCTATTGTAGTTGGTCCCTGTAATACTTCCAACGCATCTGCTTTCAAGTGAAGCAGATGCGTTCCATTGTTGCTAATAATCAGAGGTTTGCTAAAATGCAATGTAATCGTTCTGATGCTATTTGCTGGTGCTTTGAAGCCACCAATGTGATATTCAAATATGTTGCCCGATGATGTAGACGCAGGTGATTTACCTTCTAATTTCAAGAAAATATAACCTGTATTCCAGGTCCAGAACATAGCATTAATAGGATCTAATGCACCTGTTTGTAAGCCGGTGAGATTATGAACACTATCTACCCCCAATACAAAACTAATGTCACTGTAAGCCCCTTCCGGAATATTTGCCCAATCGAATCGTTTGCTTACCGGCTCTTCTTCATTAATCAAAAAATACTCATCTAACTTAACTGTCTTGCCTGCAACTGATTGGAGTGAAAGATTGCTGATGTAATATTTAAATTTTGTTACAGTAAACTGTTGACCGAGTGCATTCCGATAATATACAGTATCTAATTCCATTACTTTCTGACCCACATAATGATCTATCTGAATACTCAGCTGACCATTACCCACAGGCACACAAAAAGACATGACAACCCAAAGGGTTGCCATGATCAAAAAAGATATTGATAATCGTTTCAAATTATATGCTGTGTTTGAGCAAAGATATTATTTAGACTTCACTATTTGCTGTGTAACACGCTTACTACCTGTTTCCAAAATAAGGATGTAACTACCTGCCGGTAGAGCATTCATATCTAGAGTATAAGCAATTGTTGGCTGCATGTCATCAATTCTTTTCATCAACTGCCCTTTAATGTCGTATAGCTTTGCACTCACATTATTCAAACTGTTAGCATCCATATAGATATAGGCGTAATCTTCCACAGGATTGGGTACAAATTGAAAGCGAATGTCTTGTTCCTTTATAATAGCTACACCTGTAGATGATGGAGTATAAGTTGTATCAGGACCAACTGGTGTAATGTGCGAGTTTGTTGAACCTACAACACCATAATACGTAGGTCCCATTACGAAAGGATAAACAGGATTCAAGTTAGCATCAATAGTCACAAAGTATGCATAAGTGCCTCCCGGATATTCCGGAGTTATGCAAGTACGACCATTGTGGATATCTAAATCGCCGGCACCTGCAGTGTATACATAATCTTCACACATATTACCCAATGGGTAAGTCGCATTTACAGGGGGGCCACTCGCTCTTGTTGTAGCAGTTGACAGAACATAACTGCTTTTCATGCGTTTAATTGCCCCTGTACCTGTTGTGCTGGCATAGCCATAAGCACCATAGATAGGAAACCCATCGAATGCATATCCGATTATTGGTGAATGGTGTGTGCTGTCTTTGTCATTATACAAACACTTTGGATTTACGTGATTATGATAGCAACCACCAGGTGCGGGATGCCCTAAACAAGTATCAAAACTGATGCCTTCATAAACCAATGCATTTCTGTTCCAACCAGTATTGGTGATACCATTTGTGAAAGAGCTGGTTGTATTGTTCCAGTATTGACCGTCCTTAGGATTGAAAATAGCTACACCATTTGTCCATAAACCATTGTTTCCTAAACCTGTATATACAGGAGCTCCTGTATTCTGCACAGGATTACGAGGAAACTCGCACACGAAGTTTTGCGGAGCAGGTATGTTGGGATTTGAAGGCCATGGGCCAATTGAATATTCAGGAATTGCACCGGTACTCACATAAACCATTGTAGCAGAATATTGTACTAATTGCACATTGGATGTATAACCGCCATAACCTGTTAAAGTTGTGTTCTGCAACCACGAAGTAATGGTTGGGCTAAGCTGCGCGTTTGCAATATTTGATGCCAATGTTGAACAAGCGGCCAGTAATAGTATTCTTTTCAAATTCATAAAATAAATTTTGTTGGTGAAATGCCGTAAATATTCAGCATACATTATTTAGACGACAGCATTCATTCAATCCTTCGTTTTTTAATCAATTTTTTGAAATGACATCAATAGAGCCTTCCGGATCTATTTCCCCTGAAATTGCAGCCCTCATTTTATGCCTTACTAATATATCTGCTTCAATATTGTAATTTGCGAACTCTGTAGGTTTCTGGTGAGCTGCCACTTTAATATATTGAATATTCACAGACTGTTCCAGTGCCCATAATTCCTTCAATAAATCAGTGTTCTGTAACAAATCCCCTCTCTTTGTTAAGAAATGAGCAGCTTCAATCTTTAACTTCCTTGCCCTAAGCCCCACTACATACTGGCTATCTGTATATATTTCTACTACCCCGTCAGTTCCTCTTGATAATACATATTTAGCAGCTTCTATTACTGCCATCAACTCCATCCTGTTGTTGGTGGTGTTCTCGGCAGTTCCACTTAATACTATTTTTTCATCGTTCCAAAATACAATAGCTACCCAACTACCTACAAGTAAGCGGGTATGGCAACTTCCATCAGTATAAACATTTATTTTATCCAAGATATCATAAAAATTTAATCAAAATAAGAAAAAAAGAATAAGGAAAAATAAAAACAAATGTAACATTGCTAACTATGCATGTATAATACTAATTTTAGCAGGTGATAATAAAAGACGGAGTAAATTTTATAATGGAGCAGTATTTTGCTCATAAGGCATTATTGGTTACGATATGCATTGGTGCTGTTGCAGGCTTATTTGCCCAAATGTTTGTTCCCGGTAAAGGCTTTGGGATTGTACCAACTATTGTTATTGGTATAATCGGCTGCTATCTGGGCAATATGTTTATCAGCCATTACCTCACCATGATAGACAATAAAACACTTAAAGATATTGTTTCAGGGACATTGGGAGCTATGGTATTATCTCTGGTAATAAATATATTCAGGATAGGTAGTCCAAAACATAAAGACAAAACTAAGTGGCGAAATAACGCTTAACCTTGTTTTTATTCATTAATCAATATCGACATAAAACAAAAATGGCCACCTTTTCAGGTAGCCATTTTTTATGCCTCATAATTAAATTAAGCAGTTTCTTCAGTAGAGTCAGCAACTGTGTCAG
>CANGMZ010000130.1 GCA_947454715.1 Chitinophagaceae bacterium | reverse complement strand
CAGACTTGCAGTAAGGTCTGCATAGCTTGATGGCAGTATCAATATGTGAACCGTATAGTTAGTTACCTGATCGCTTGTGGTTGCGGCTACTGCCGACTTAGCACTCACGGCTATTTTAGATACTATGCCTGTGAATTTGCGGTTGCGGTAAGCCTCGGTTTCTACCATAGTGGTGTCACCGATTTTTACCTTGGTAATGTCTGTTTCACTCACATCCACACGCACTTCCAGTCGGCTCATGTCTGCGATGGTGAGTAGCTCTGTACCTGCATATTGTGCCGTACCTACCACACGCTCACCACGCTTTACATTGAGCTGAGATATGATGCCCGATGTAGGTGCAGAGATGGTTGTTTTCAACAGGTTTTCCTGCGCCTGACTAAGCCCTGCCTGTGCGCCTACTATACCAAATTGACCGCCCGATGTGCTTGCTTTAGCGGCATCAAGCGTAGCTAATGCAGATTTATAAGAGGCTTCGCTCTGCTCAAATTCAAGCGAGGAGATTACCTTGTCATCATACAGTTTTTTGTTGCGCTCGTAGGTCGATTTTGCCAGTTTGTATTGCGATTCTGCCTGCGCCATCATCTGGCGGCTGTTAGAGGCACTGGCGCGGGTTTGCTCCACAGATGCCTGTGCCTGGTTCACCATCGATGAGTAGATAGCCGGGTTAATCTTCACCAGCAAATCGCCTTTATGTACGCTATCACCTTCCTGAATGTTCAGTACAGTGATCTCGCCGCTTACTTCCGGGCTGATCTTTACTTCCGTTTCCGGGTATATTTTACCTGTGGCTGTTACTACTTCTGTAATGGTGTGCAGGCCGGCTTTATCAATAGCCACCTTTGTTATGTCACCATCACCTTTGTTCATGATAGCGGCTACAATACCACCCACTACTATAACACCACCCACTATCCACCATAGGCGTTTGCTTTTTGGTCGGGTACTCTGATCGGTTTCAGATCCTTTCAAACTCATTGCCTTATTTATTTATAATGTTATAGTGTGTAATCAATATTTGGGTTATGCCCACTCAGGAGCAAATTACAATAAAATACGCTTACTTTACTTCGCTACCATTGTCGGCAGTAGCCAGTGGCGATACGAATATCAGTTTGCCATCGGCATTCTGTGCCATCAGTATCATACCATTGCTTTCTATGCCCCTCATTTTGCGCGGAGCAAGGTTAGCCACCACACTCACTTGTTTGCCTATAATTTCTTCCGGACTAAAGTGCATAGCGATACCGGATACTATAGTTCTCACTTCAGTACCCATATCAACTTCCAATTTCAACAGCTTGTCTGCTTTTTCTACCTTTTCTGCTTTAAGAATAGTACCTACACGCAGGTCTATCTTCGCAAAATCATCGAAAGTGATGGTAGCCTTAGGTGCTGCTAAAGGTGTTTCTTGTTCGGCTTTTACTGCTGCTGCTGTTGAGTTTTCCACTATTGCCTGTGTTGCTTTCTTTAAGTTGTCTTGTAATTTCTGTACCTGAGTTGCTACTTCTTCATCTTCTATCTTACGGAACAGCAATTCAGGTGGCAGCAATGGGTAGTTTACTTTCAGCAGGTCTATGCGGCCGGCGTTTTCCCACTCCAGCATACGCTCCACCACTTTCATTTTCTTACACATTTTACCTGCGGTAAATGGCAGGAAAGGATTGAGCAGGATAGCTAAGTTGGCAGTAAGCTGCAAGCACAGGTGCATGCAGATATCTATACGCTTTTGGTTAGCTTCTTGCAGTTCCGGCGTTTTTGCCAGGCTCCAAGGGGCATTGTCTTGCAGGTATTTGTTGCCTTTGCGGGCAAGGTCTATAACTTCTGCCAGTCCCTCACGGAATTTATAAGACTCTATTGCGTTTTCTACTTTCGTTTTTGCGTCGCGGATATCAGCCATCAATGCCTTGTCCATGTCGTTGATCTCATCTGCATGGAGGGCAGGTACACGACCCTTGCATAGCTTGTGCATCAGCACAAATGCTCTGTTTTCAAAATTGCCCAACACGGCAGAAAGCTCATTGTTGACCCTATCCTGGAAATCTTTCCATGTGAAGTCATTGTCCTTGCTTTCCGGTGCATTGGCACACAGCACATAGCGTAGTGCATCTTGCTGATCGGGGAAATCTTTGATATACTCATCTACCCACACCGCCCAGTTGCGCGATGTAGATACTTTTTCACCTTCTATATTCAGAAATTCATTAGCAGGTACATTTTCCGGCAATACAAATCCGCCGTGTGCCTTGAGCATAGCCGGGAATATGATGCAATGGAAAACGATATTGTCTTTTCCTATAAAGTGTACCAACTTGGTATCTTCCTTGCACCAGTAGTCGCTCCACTGTGCGGTAAGTTCCTTGGTGGCACTGATATAACCAATAGGCGCATCGAACCAAACATAAAGTACCTTACCCTTAGCACCCGGCAATGGCACAGGTACGCCCCACGAGCTATCGCGGGTCATGGCGCGTGGTTGTAAGCCACTATCGAGCCAGCTTTTACACTGACCATAAACATTCGATTTCCATTCGTCTTTTTTACCTTCCACAATCCATTCTTTCAGGAAATCCTCATACTTGTTGAGCGGGAAATACCAATGGGTAGTGGCTTTTTTAACCAACGGACTATTGCTGAGTGCGCTGCGTGGCTCTATAAGCTGCTCAGGCGACAGGGTAGAACCGCATTTTTCGCACTGATCGCCGTAGGCATTAGGGTTGGCGCAATTGGGGCAAGTACCTATTATATATCTGTCTGCCAGAAATACATCTTTCTCCGCATCGTAGTACTGTTCGCTTTCGCGCTCTTCGAATGCACCATCGTCATAGAGTTTTTTGAAAAACGCTTGTGATGTTTCCTGATGAATTTTATTGGAAGTGCGGCTGTAGATATCGAAAGAGATACCCATACCCGCAAAACTATCTTTAATAATGGTATTGTATTTATCTACTACATCCTGAGGTGTAACCCCTTCGCGCATAGCACGAATGGTGATAGGCACACCGTGCTCATCGCTACCGCATATAAATTTCACATCTCTTTTTTGTGCTCTTTGGTAGCGCACATAAATATCGGCAGGGAGGTAGCAGCCGGCCAGGTGACCAATGTGTACCGGACCGTTAGCATAAGGAAGGGCAGCAGTAACTAAGTGACGTTTGTAATCCATATCAGGGTGCAAGATAATTAAAAAATAAGCGCGGAATATGGAACGTATTTGTTTTGTCCATGCCTATTTCCTGCAGAACGGTGAATTTGGGGGCTTTAGGTTGGGTTGACTGTTTTTACAACAAAAACTGGGGGAGGATTTGTAAAATGAAGCGTTGCAAGATTCTATAAATACGTTGTGCTTTTTTTGAGGCAAGTTTTGAGTGTTTTTGGTATTTTTATGTAATTACTGATACAAAATGAATACGTCCGGGTGGTTGTTGGTCAGAAGACGAACAACGGCAGAATAGTTTTATTTTAGCACTTTATGTAGCTCAAAATAATAATTTAAATATGAGAAATGCGTATTTTTATCTTTTTTATAAATTTTATAAATTTTCAGAAGCCGCTCCCTCTAAATGGCTAAGCGATTGGAAGGCAAGTCTGGTAATTGATATATTATGGTATTGTATTGCATTTTCGTCTTTCTTTTATTATAAAATCTACTTAAATCGATATGCACAACTAACCAAAAATAACATCGATATTTTTTTGTTGGTTATTGTTGTTGGAGTGCCGAATTACTTCATATTTAACCATAAAGATAGCTGGCGACACTACAATAAGAAGTTCGATAAATTGTCGAAAAGTCAAAATAGACTTGGATCTTTGGTTGTCTTTACAGTAGTATTGTTAATTGTTGTTAATCTACTTTATTCATTCTTCTTATTAAGTAAAATAGATTGGACGCCTTATTGGAATAAGTAAGGCAATCTATATCAGCCTGAGGTAGATTTCTTCAATACCCGCTGTAAAATAATTTGAGAGGTTGGTAGTTGGTAATATTCAATTTCGCTTACTGATACAAAATGAATACGTCCGGGTGGTTGTTGGTCAGAAGACGAACAACGGCGGGCTGCTACCTATGCTGCAATCTTCTCTATTCCCAATCTTGCTTTTACCTCCAGTATTTTTTCGTAAACTGTGTTGTGGTCAATTGTTTGCATAAAATTGTCCGGGTTAGCATGGAAGCGGCGTTCTTCAACGGGGAGCAGGTACTGAATAAGATTGTATTCCAGCCATTTGAGCGGCACCCATCGCCCCTTAAATGAAGCTGTGCTTGTGGGTAAATTGAGTTCGCTCCTATCTAACCGCTCTTTTTGTTGGTGAAAGTATGCTTCATCGAATGGTGGCGCATCACCTGTTATATAGGCAGGTGTAGGTATTGCAGGTGCTGGTGTTTCTTCTGTTGGAGTGTCTATACCCATGAACTGCGCATATTTTTCGGCTACCAATTTTGATAATTGCGGATCGTCTTTTTTCAGGAAACGCAGAAATTCAGTGATGGCTTTTGTTACAATGTCGGTAGCATTGTGTTTGTTGATTTTTATAATGTTGGTTATCAGTTTAGTTTGCAAGTTTACTTCTTGCATTGATGGAAATTGTGCTGCATCGGTTCTTGTAGCTATTTGTTGTTGAAAGGCAATGAGTTGCGCGCAAAGATTGTTGGCAATAGCGGCAGGGATAGTGGTTGACGTGAGCATAGCGATTTTGTTTTAGGCTGTAAAACTATGTCGAATAATTGATGTATGCAAAATATACATCAAATGTTATCCACATTCCGAAGGGTGAAATCGGGGTTAATTTATTGAGGGTCAGGCGGATGTGTGGTTGCTGAAAATGTGGATATGTTTTTTTGAGGTGGGGTTAATAGGAGTGATACTGATGTCACATCAAAAAAATAAATACCTTCGTTATCCTTCAAAAATAGATTTATGAAACGATTGTCCCTACTTATTGTAATTGTATTGTCTGTGGTGTGTTTTCGTGCGGTGGCTCAAGTGCCTGATGTGAGTAGTGTAGGTGCCGCCGCAAAGGGTGCTGCAGTAGCTGAGGCTATGGACGATACTGCTAAAAAGCCCGCCACAGCAGAACCCGCTACTAAACAAGATGGTGCAGGCATGTCCGGACCACGTAAGGTAATGTTTGTGACCGGTTTAGGGCTTGTTGTTTATATCTCTGTAATGGTTTACCAAAAGAAGAAGGGGAGTAAGGTAAACGGGTGATTTTCATAAATTTAAAAACCGCCTTGAATGTGCGTCAAGGCGGTTTGAGAGGGGATAGGTGGTCTAAAATAAATTAGCCGGTTAGCGTTTTCGGTAATCAGCTATTTTATTGTTTGGGTAGTGGTTATCCTTTCAATCTTTTGCTTTCAGCTTCAAGGCCTGTCTTTCTTTGGGTGGCAGATTTTATTTGACTACTACCAAATTGGTAAGTGAAATTGAGTCTTACAGTTCTGCTTTCCCACGTTCCATAACCAGTAATTACCTGTCCGCTGAAATCGCTGTGAATATGCCATGGCGATGCGGTAGCCAACAGGTCGGTAACGCTGATCTTAACCACCATTTTCTTGTCAAAGAACTTTTTTTGTATTCCGAGATCCAGACTGCCTTGTGCGCCGGTTTTGCCGGTTGCCCCCCATATACCAGGTCCGCTATACCAACCGCTAATTTCTGCAGTATAATCATTGCTCATTGTGAAACTGTGCATCATGTACCCGCCATAAGAAGGAAGTTTAGTAACCAGATGCCTGCCGGTAATATCGCCATCAACTGTTTGGTGGTTGAACCAAATATTTACAAAGCCGTTCCACCATTTTTTAATAGGAAGTTGTGAGCCAATGTTGAAGCTATATATCTTCAGCGAAGCAAGATTTTGCTGTTGCACATACGTTGCATTTTTCATTGTGGTATCAAGTACCTGCACTGCATAATCTTTAACATAGCTATAGTCAAATGATGTTGTTAACATGCCCATGAATGTATAACCCAGCTCCACATTGTCGGTATATTGCGGGCGAAGGAAGGCATTTCCCTTGTTGTAGGTAAGTTCATCGAGTTTAAATTCAAAAGGATTGAGGTCTTCGTAAGTCGGGCGATCTATTCTGCGGCTATAGGTGAGGTTCAGGGTGTTTTTCTTGTTCATATTCCAGGTAAGTGCCGCACTTGGGAACAGGTTAATGTAAGAGCGTTTTATATCATCATCTGCTTGTTTGGTGCCATCGGCTCTGGTGAGTTGTCCTTCGCTGTTGGTTTGCTCGGCGCGTAGCCCTGCCTGCATGCTCCATTTTGTATTGAGCTGACGCTGATAGTTGATATAGGCTGCGTTTACATTTTCAGCGTAAGCAAATTTATTACTCAGGGTCATGTCCAGCACTTCAATATTGTTATTCACATTGTAGAAGTCGAGTGTATTGCGTGTTTTTACGTAACTGAATTTGACACCATAGCCAAGGCGGCCTTTCCATAGATTTTGTTCTCCATCGGCTTTAAAAGAGTAGATATCAATATTTACGGGTGTGTTGTTTTTATAGATAGCATCAAACAGCGGATGCCCTGCAGAATCGTAATAATTAGGTTGAAAGCTGCTTTTTCTGCTTACAAATGTACCGTAGTCAGCATCAACGCTGAATTCGTGGCCATTGGTGTCGGTATATCTGTAATTAAAGTTGAGGTTTGAATTCGTGGTTGCGCCCGGAATGGTGTTGTAGGCATTCAGTGTTCTTTCGTAGTTATGAGCAGTATCATAGATATTGGTAACCCCTGTGCTCGACCAAGTACCATCGCTCAGTGATGATGTTGCCATTATACCGAATGTAGATTTTGAATTCACATAGAAATCTGCACCGGCTTTTAGGTTTACGTTGTTGTTCTTGTCGAGCTGAACGGTATGCGGGTCGTATATGGTGCTGCCAACAGTTCTGTAAAGGTTTTGAGTGTTATTGTTTTTGCCACCATTGTAGCTGACATTTCCAAAGATGTTTACTTTTTTGTCGCGGTAATTAAGACTGAGTGATCCATTCTCTTTAATGTAGATGCCCTGCACCAGTCCGGCATTTACGCTGCCATTCGTGCCAAATTTTTTGTTCTTTTTCAGTTTTATGTTCACTATCCCGGCATTGCCACTGGCATCATATTTTGCACTGGGATTGCTGATCATTTCTATAGCTTCAATATCGTTGCTGTTGATGCTCTTGAGGTAAGCAGCCAGACTGGCAGCATCGAGTTGTGAAGGTTTGCCGTCTATGTATATCCTTACACCATTCTTGCCCTTCATGCTTATTTTGTCGTTATTGTCAACCTGCATGCCGGGGCTTTTCTTGAGTAGTTCCAGGGCATTGCTGCCTGTGGCGTTGATACTGTTCTCTACATTGAAAATTGTCTTATCCGCCTTTATCTCTATCATTGGTTTGCGGGAAACCACTGCTACTTCTTTCAGCTTTATATCACTGCTTATCAAGCTGATAGGGGGTATATTTATTGTATTACTATCGGTTACTGAAAACGCACCTACCCAGTTGTCGGTATAGCCTATATTGGTGATGTGCAGCAGGTATTTTCCCGCAGGGGCTTGAATATCAAAGTGTCCTTTTTCGTCGGTCAGTTCTGCTTTTACAAAGGTGCTGTCGGTTGCTTTGATTAGGGCAACTGTTGCTACCTCTATCGGTTTGTTGTCTTTGTCGTTGACAGTGCCGGCAACCTTGCCTGCTATCTGTGCAAAAGATGAGGTTGACAGTAGCAGGCAAGTAGCTAGTGATAGCCATTTGCGTTTTTGTGTTTCATGTAAAAGAGTAGAGGTAATAGTGTGTGGCATAGCTTTTGTTTTCTTGGTGGAGGAAAAGGGGCTGATGAATTGTTTTCAATGTATTAGTCGTGTGGCACAGTAAATATGTTACACAAATCGGGCATTATATTTTTTATATGGTTACTGAATATGACGTGTTAAGCGGCGCATCGGTTACAAACTGATGTTACAAAAGTGGGGTGAATTTTACTGTCTTGCTACTAATTTTAGATTAATTAACCTCTTTTGGCGGTAAATACCCCTTTTAGGTGGATGAAAATAGCTACTCATCTACCGCTTTTGGCGGTAGACATTTTTGAGTGATAGCCGTACCAGATTGCTAAAATTGTGTGTGTAAGTGCAATGCTGAGGTGGGGGAGCAGATATTTTATGTGCCAACCAACTATTTGTTGTTTTGGCGCATTTAGTCAGCAGATTAGTTATTTACTGACATTTATTATGTAAACCATTGTTATATGAATATGCTGTTTCCCTCTCCTGATTATACCGGTTTGCCAACCGAAAACGAACGTATAATTAAACGTACAATTATATGCATAGCTGCATCTATGCATATACGTATAATAGAAGATGGGTACGGGTAGTGGGTGTGACCTGCCTATTCGTAACAATGGTATAAAATATTGCATTTGATTAGGGTGTCTATATGAACATATACCCTTATCTTTAAAAACTTTTGCATTATTGCATCAGTGTATGCAGATTAGAAGCCTGTAAAAATTTTGTTATAATAGGATTGGGTCGCAAATGAATTGGGTTTCACCGATTTTATGATTTATTTTTGAGTTTCTAAACCAACAACATACGAGTTTACACCCGTCTAATAGCGGAAACAATTAAAATTGAGTATGAAGAAGATCGCACTATTTGCTACATTTTTGTTGATGGGCATGGCACTACAGTCAAATGCCCGCCAGGGATACAAAATCCATTTGAAGATCCCGGATGTTAAGGATTCAATGGTTTTTCTTGCACACTATTATGGTAAGCCATTGCCTACCATTTATAAGAGAGATTCTGCACGTTTTGATAAGAATGGTAATGCAGAGTTTAATACTACCGATTCTACATTTGTGGGTGGTATATATATGATGTTGCTGTCTGATAAAAAGACTTATTTCGAATTTTTGTTGAATTCCGGCGATGATATCACCATCACTTCCAGCGTTAGTAAGCTGCCAGAAGGTGTTAAGTTCAAAAACTCACCAGAGAATGAGCGTTTTCAGGGATATGTAGATTTCCTCAAAACATATAGCACAGGGCAAGAAGCACTTAGAAAGGAATTAGAAGCATCAAAAACTGCGGATGATTCTGCAGCGGTACGTAAAAAAGCAGGTAAAACATCTAAAGACCTGATGAATTATCGTCATGACTATGTAGGTAAGTATCCTAACACATTGTTGGCGAATATTTTCAATGCATTGGAAGTTCCTCAGATACCAGAGGGCGATCATTTCCTTGAAGATGGAAAAACAAAGGACACTACGT
>CANGMZ010000129.1 GCA_947454715.1 Chitinophagaceae bacterium | reverse complement strand
TGATAAAAGGTAGTTAATAATAAAAACGGGGACTACTCTATAAAAACACAAACTTGATAATTAACCACAAGGATGATGTTGCACTTGAGCTGATCTATATGAAATACAGCTCAAAAAAGCATTGATAATAAATGAATGATTATATTAATTAGAGGCATAAACTAAACGGATAGAGAAAATAAACAATGCAGACCCACTAATGTTGGTAACTCAGATTTTTCTTTATCCATTTTATGATTACATTTGCAATCCGTATAAAAAATAACATATTCAATGGCTACAACAGCAGACATGCGTACTGGTTTGATTATCAAATTAGACAACAACCTTTACTCAGTAGTAGATTTCGGACAGAACAAAACAGCTCGTGCAGCAGCAAAAGTTTGGGCTAAACTAAAAGGCGTAGACAACTCTCGTACAATAGAACATACCTGGAACTCAGGAGATAATATCTTTCCTGTACGTGTTGAAAAACGCAACTACCAGTTCTTATACAAAGACGACAGCGGTTTTAACTTAATGGATAACACATCGTTTGAGCAAATCATTATTGCTGAAAACATGGTAGAAAATCCTCAGCTTTACAAAGATGGTCAGGAGTGCTTCGTTATATTTAACTCTGAGTCAGAAACACCAATGAGTGTTGAACTGCCATCAAGTGTAAACCTACGTGTTACTTACTCTGAGCCAGGTCTTAAAGGAGATACTGCTACGCGTGCAATGAAGGCAGCAACACTAGAAACAGGAGCAACTATTCAGGTGCCATTGTTCGTTAACGAAGGCGACCTTATTAAGGTAGATGCTAAGAATGCGAGTTATGTGGAAAGAGTGAAAGAATAATTGATTTTAGTTATTACTTGGACTAATTTTATTCAATCAATAATATTATTTTTGGTTAGCCGGTATGCTTTAAATGACAAGTTTTTGATAACTTGCTCGTTAGCTTATTGACTAACCAAAAAATCATTTAAAAAACCTTTTCCTAAAATTTAATATTCATGGAATATAAGCAAATACAGGAGCTGATAAAAACGATTAATAAATCAAGCATCAGCGAATTAAGTATCGAAGACGGTGATTTTAAAATTACTATTAAGCAGGAATTCTCTGCAGGTAATATTACTTATGCAGCAGCACCTATGCAACAGGCTATGCCAATGCAGCAAATGCAAATGGCAGCACCTCAGGTACAAGCCGCACCTGCTGCTCCGGCAGCAGAAAAACCAGCAGCAGAGCCGGTTGCAAGCAACCTGATTACTGTTAAATCTCCAATGATAGGCACCTTCTACAGAAGCCCATCTCCTGACAAGCCAGTGTTTGTAAACGTAGGTGACGAGATTAAGGCAGGACAGGTAGTATGTATTATAGAAGCAATGAAACTGTTCAACGAAATTGAAAGTGAAGTAACCGGTCGTATCGTAAAGGTATTGGCAGATGATTCTTCACCAGTTGAGTACGATCAGCCTTTGTTCCTGGTAGAACCTATGTAATTGATTGCTCAATTACTGAATGGCTTAATAGCTCAATTTCAATAGCATACATAAATTCTTATAAAATTAATTTATTTATTGACTATGAAAAAGAGATGTTCGACAATAACCCTATTTTAAAATTATCATTTGATTTTGCTCTTATGGTTATTGAATATTGCGAACAACTTGAAGTCAATAAGAAGTATGTTTTGTCAAGACAGTTATTAAAGTCAGGTACTTCAATTGGTGCTAATGCAATGGAAGCTCAGAATGCAGAGAGTAAAGCAGACTTCTTACATAAAATGAGAGTGGCGGCCAAAGAAGCTGAAGAGTCTCAATATTGGTTATGGCTTTGTAATTACAGCTCAGCTTATCCGAATTGCGATATACTTATTAAAAAACTAGATGAAGTAAATAAAGTACTAGGATCAATTATCAATAGTGCAAGGAAAAATTTAGTTAACAAATAAAAAATCATAAAGGTTATTGATTCATTGGGCGTTTGTCATTTCTGCCAACAGCAGCCGGGCATATTTAGCCATTGAGCCATAAAGCCATTGAGCCATTTATAATCTATGTTTAAAAAAATATTGATTGCCAATAGGGGTGAGATAGCCCTGCGTATCATACGTACCTGTCGCGAGATGGGTATCCGTACTGTAGCAGTTTACTCTACTGCCGACAAAGAAAGTCTGCATGTGCGTTTCGCTGATGAAGCAGTATGCATAGGTAAAGCTCAAAGCAGCGATTCTTATCTGAACATTCAGCACATAATGGCTGCTGCGGAAATCACTAATGCCGATGCAATCCATCCGGGTTATGGTTTCCTTGCTGAGAATGCCAACTTTGCTGAAATCTGTGCTAAGTACAATATCAAATTCATAGGACCTACACCAGAGATGATTCGCTCTATGGGTGATAAAATCACGGCTAAGGAAACTATGATTAGAGCTAATGTGCCTGTTATTCCAGGTTCAGAAGGCTTATTGCAGAGTGTAGAAGAGGCGAAGAGCCTTGCCAAAGATATGGGCTACCCGGTTATCATCAAGGCTACCGCAGGTGGTGGCGGTAAGGGTATGCGTGTAGTTTGGGAAGATTCTGAAATAGAACATGCTTACAATACTGCAAAAATAGAAGCTGCTGCATCGTTTAAAAACGATGGTATCTATATGGAAAAGTTCGTAGAAGAACCACGCCACATAGAAATACAGGTAGCGGGCGATCAGTTTGGTACTGTTTGTCACCTTAGTGAGCGCGATTGCTCTATCCAGCGTCGTCACCAGAAGTTGGTAGAAGAATCGCCATCTCCATTTATGACACCGGAATTACGTCAGAAGATGGGTGAAGCAGCAATAAAAGCAGCAGCAGCTATCAATTACGAAAGTGTTGGAACTATCGAGTTTCTTGTAGACAAGCATCGTAATTTCTACTTTATGGAAATGAACACCCGTATTCAGGTGGAGCATGGTGTAACAGAAGAAGTTATCAGCTACGATTTGATCAAGGAACAAATAAAGATAGCAGCTGGTGTGCCTATCAGCGGTCGTAATTACGAGCCAAAAGTACACGCTATCGAGTGTCGTATAAATGCAGAAGATCCATATAACGACTTCCGTCCTTGCCCGGGTAAGATTACTACCCTGCACACACCGGGTGGCCATGGGGTTCGTATAGATTCTCATATTTATGCAGGTTATACAATACCTCCATACTACGATTCTATGATTGCCAAGGTAATTGCAGTTGCACAAACACGCGAAGAGGCAATTAACACCATGGAGCGTGCGCTTAGCGAGTACGTGATAGAAGGAGTAAAAACAACCATTCCTTTCCACATGCAGTTGATGCGTGATCCTGACTTCCGAGCAGGAAACTTTACTACTAAATTTATTGAAAGCTTTAAGTTATTGTAAGCTTTTATCAAATATTCAACGGCCTGAATTTCTCACGAAATTCAGGCCGTTTTGTTTTAGTATACTTTATCAGAACAAAAATGCAGGCTCTACTATAATACCTTTTCTGCCAGTTTTTTCTTTACCACCATACTCACTCTATACATCATGATAATGCCCAATACACTTATTCCTACCATAATATAACCAACTGTATTATAGTGCTCTATAGGTGATACTTTATCTTTTTGTATAACAATTAAACCGGCAAATGCAGCAGCTATACCGCCTGCAATTTGTTGCAGAGAAGAATTGATACTCATGAACGCTCCCCTATCTTGCATTTGAGGCAATGCAGATGTTAGTGCTCCGGAAGGTATCATTCTGCTCATAATGCCCATCATCATAAGTATATTGAATATAATCACCAACCACAAAGGCGTAACAGACAGATTAGTATAAATAACTACCATAATCATCATCCAGATAGAAGCAATGGTAAACAACTTGAATTTATCGATCTTATCGCTGACTCTGCCAATCATAGGCATAATAACCAAAGAACTTACCCCTGACATCATAAATAACAATGGCAGCTGTGTTGGGGTAATATGTAGATTATTAACTGCAAATGCGCTACCAAATGGCATCATCATAAAACCACCGATAGATAATAGTGCTGTTGATAGAAAACCGATACGGTAGTTTCTATTGGCAACAGTGTGCCACAAATGTAAGAATGCATTTTTATCATTCTTTACAAGTAAATGTTTAGTTACCGGTTGTAATTTTATAATAATCAATAACAAAGATATTAAAGCAATAATTGCGACCATAAAAAATGGTGCTTGCCATCCCATGTGATTGGCGATATATAGACTAACCGGTATACCTAAGACCTGACTAGCCCCAAATCCCATCTGTATAAAACCCATAACTCTACCCCGGTGATGAATATCGAAAAGGTCTGCAATAATGGCTAATGACACTGAACCGATTACCCCACCGAATATACCTGTTACCACTCTGGCAGTTATTAGCAAAAAGTAGGTATTGGCAAATCCACAGAAAATTGTACCTAGTATGAAACCGGAATAGAAAAACAATAGTAATTTCTTTCTGTCAAACTTATCAGCAAAACCTGCAGTCAATAAGCCGGAAATACCTGCACTGAATGCATAAGCAGATACAGCCACACCAAACTGAGCAGGGGCAAGACTCATAGCTTTCATGAGCATATCTCCTAATGGTGACATAACCATAAAGTCGAGAATGACAGAAAACTGAGTAATTGCCAATATAAAGATGGCAAATTTTTGATAAGATGTAAATGGAATAGCTGTTGTATTGGGCTTCATGGTTTGTTTTGCTATTTTTTTTAATATTTATACTAATTGATTAGATGTGATTTGCAAACAATTAATAATCAACAATATTTAATCTATTAATTCTTCACAATTATAACCACATTTGGTAACCATAGCAATCACCTGCTTATGTGTCAGTTTTGAAGACACTACTCTCAGTACACAATCTGTATCATCACAATCAACTGTCCATTGATCAATATGCGGATGAGAATCGAGTACTCGCTCTACAGCAAACCTGTCTGAAGCAGTTTTTATATTGGATCTGAAAACCAGTATATGTTCTGTATTCATGTATAATAGTATTAAAAGTGTATGTTGTTATTTAGTTTTTAGATTGTGGCGACAAAGCCATAATTACAAGGTCAAATGTTTTCCAGAGTATATCGTCGTTCATAAAAAAGGGTTTACCGCCAATACTCCTACCCTCTGTATGAAACCTCAGCAATGAGTATAATGGTGCAAAAGCAACAGACCAATATACTTCCATTGGCATTTCATTTATCTCTCCCTTTTTGATAGCATTTTGGACAAATAATGTCATTGATTCTTTGAACCGACCAATCAGGCACTGCATCATTTGTTCCTGATATGTAGATGTTCTCAATTGCTCAAAAAAGGCCGATGAAGTGGGGTTATTCATTACATATTTTGCTCTGTTGACCCATTGCACACGTAATCCTTCGCTAAAAGATGATTCGGGGTCAAATCCTTCCAGAGTAAGATCAGACATACGTTTTGCCTCTTCTACTGCTATCTGAGTAATCAGGTCATCTTTATCCTTATAATAGATATAAATTGTTGCTACAGAAATTCCACATGCCTTAGCTAATTTGTTGACACTAAAGCCCTCAAAACCGTCAGAAACTACCAATTCTATTGCTTTCTGTTTCACGAGCTGCACTTTCTCCTCATTCCTTATACGCATTTGAATAAGATTATCATAGCACAAATATAAATGAACGTTCGCTTATTTATGAATTAAGCCAAAAATATTATTATACATCGTTAATAGATGATTGAATAATAACTAGATAGTTTTTAAATACTGAAAGGAAATTACTTACCTCTACCTTGGAAGATTACAATAAACGTGTAAAGGATAATTTTCACATCGAGTGCCAGGGAGCAATTTTCGATGTATAACAAATCATAGCGCATGCGCTCAATCATTTCTTCAACGTTTTCGGCATAACCAAACTGCACCATGCCCCATGAAGTGAGGCCGGGTTTTACTTTATGAAGATACTTGTAGTGAGCATGTGCTTTGCTTATGATGTCAATATAGTGCTTGCGTTCAGGACGTGGACCAACTAGTGACATATCACCTATAACAATATTGAAAAACTGAGGCACCTCATCAATGCGCCATTTACGCATAAACCTACCCCATTTAGTAATACGTGCATCCGTTTTGCTGGATAGTGCAGGACCGCCCACCTCAGCATCAACATACATAGACCTGAACTTAAAAATATAAAACGGACGACCAAACAAACCGATACGCTGTTGTTTGTATATTATCGGGCCTTTTGATGAGAATAAAACCATAATGGCTGTAAACAACAAAAACGGCGATAATATAATAAGTGCGATACTAGAGCAAATAATATCGATAAAACGCTTACAAACGCGCTGCCAATCAGGCATCAAATCGGGGTGAATATGTATCAAGACAGCATCATATACATTGCTCGTTTTTACTGAGCCACTCAAAATATCGTAATAATCCGGCAGAACCTTTACTACCACCGGACGATAACAGAGACGTGTGAGAATATTCTCCAACAAATGATGTTCAGAAGAATCAACAGCAACTATCACCTCCTCAATCTTGTGCTCATCAATGATACTTTCCAACTCAGATAAATGACCTAACTGAGGTAAGAATTTACTCATACCATTGCTCGCCTCTTTATTAGAATAGATGAAACCTAAAAAGATATTACCCAATACTTTTGGATTATCCTTTACCTGTTTATAAATATTAATTGCTTGCTGATTGCCACCTATAATCAAGGTATTGAACCCAACTTTACCCTTAACAAGATTTAACTTAACCCTGTAAAGAATAATTAACCTGAAAAACAGTGTAAATAAGGTATGAATAAGTAGATAATGCCCTATAGCATTAGTGAAATAAGCATAATCTCCGGCATCGTCTGCGAATACAATAACAGAAACTGCAGTACAACCAAGTATGCAGGAAATAAGTGTCCGGTTGATCTCATTCAAGCGAGATTTCCTGTAAAGATCAAAGTAAGTACCGGAGAGCAAATAGAGCAGAAACCATCCCAATGGGATAATGACCAACGTATTAATAGTATCACGCAAGATGAAAGTCTTGAGTGTATCTAAATAGCTGATCTTCGTTAGCAGGTTTTGACGGTATATCCAAAAAGTAAACCATGCCAAAGCCGCGGCAGCATAATCAAGCAGCATTAACTGCTTTATAGCATTCTTTTTAACAGGGCTTAACTGCATGTTCTAATCGAAATAAACTAATTGAATATTATCAATCATTACTGTACCTGTAGTTTGTCCGGCAGGTAATGAAGCTTTCAGGTAGAGGTTATAATTAGTAGCCTGATACTGAGCTTCAAAGTCTTTTACAGAAAGATAGAATTTCTGCCAATGGTCGCTAGGATAAATACCAGCCAAGTATACTTTTGTAGTCAGCGAAGCTAAATTACCTCTTAACCCTACAAAGAATGGAATAGTACATTTATAATCAAACTCTATGTAAGCATCTGCATTTAGCGGAATTGTAAAAGGAACAGTAGAACTGTCTTCAGATAAGGTATCAATAGGCGCATTCAAAGTAATAAAACCATATCCGGAAGCTAGATTTGTCTGAATATCAACTGTTCCACTCACCCGAGTAAAACGAGTGCCTGTTGACGGATTAAAACTTGATATGGAAATAAACTTCGATGCTGAAAAATATGTTGTTTTTGGTATGTAATGAATTGTTTTTCCCGGTTGAGGGGAAAAAGTGGATGTATCGTCCTTATAGAATGGATAAGGAGCCATAAAATTATTCAACCCGGAAACAGAAACGCCTGGCTTTAAGGTAAGCACACCTGTTCCATTGGTGATAACAGGAATGTTGGCAGGTAAATCAAAAACACCAATCGGACTGTTGTTATAGTAAGCCCAAACAGAATTAATCTGGTGCGTATTAGCTGCATCAGATGGGGCTGTTGGTGATGGGTAGAATGAAAATGAGTCTACGTGTATATATGTAGGCACTGACCCGGGATCATTTTTGACACATGACTGACCTAAGCAGACCATGACAACAAATAAAAATAAATATCTTAAAGTACGAATATATGTCATAATAATTACTTCACTAAATCATAACGCAATAATGCATTAAACATTGTGCATCTCGTTATGCAAACTCATTTTTTTCAAGATTTGATGTGCTACATCCATTGCATGGTAGCCATCTAATACTGAAACTCTAACAGGTTTGTTATGTATTATAGCTGCTGCAAATTCTTCCAATTCAGTCCTGATTGCATTCAGTTGGCTAACTTCAGGCAATTGTACTGATATTGTTTTGTGTTCACCATTACCTATTTCAATAGGGAAATCCATCATCCCTACGGGCGCATCATTATCTTTTAACCTGATGATTTCCGTCTTTTTTTCAAGAAAATCAATACCGATGTATGCATCGCGCTGAAACAAACGCACTTTACGCATCTTTTTGAGCGATATGCGGCTACTTGTAAGATTAGCTACGCAACCATTGTCAAATTCAATTCGTGCATTAGCAATATCTGCATTTTCACTTATTACAGATACACCACTGGCAGAGATACGTTTTACAGGAGATTTCACTAAACATAATACGATATCAATGTCGTGAATCATCAAATCAAATATCACAGATACATCAGTGCCACGCGGATTGAATTGAGCCAATCTATGCGCTTCTATAAACATTGGCTGAACGTCGAGATCACCTAAAGCCAGGAAGGCAGGGTTATATCGTTCTACGTGTCCGACCTGACACTTCACATTGGCTTCTTTAACCAATTTTACTAATTCTTTACCTTCTTCAAGGTTTTGTGCTAACGGCTTTTCGATAAACAGGTGCTTACCGGCAAGTAAACAACGCTTTGCCAATTCAAAATGAGAAGTAGTTGGAGCAACAATATCAATAGCATCAACAGCTGCTATTAATTGGTCTATATCTGTATACCTAGGTACCTGATACTGAGAAATTGTAGTTGCGGCCTGATCATCATTTGGGTCAAAAAAACCAATAAGTTCCACACCCTCGATCTCCTGCCATTGCTGAATATGAATTTTACCTAAATGGCCTGCTCCAAGTACTCCGACTTTCAACATGAAGAAAATAATATTATGTAATAAACAGCACTAAAAAATGATGCTGCAAGATACTGATTAAACTGTTAGCAATAAATCAAAAAAACAGAAGTCGTTGATAATGTGGGAGAAACTAAGCGGGCAATTTTTCTTTGAATCTGAAAATAACCTGCTTTACATTATTGACCTTTGTTGTGCTAATAATTACCTCGCAATCGGCATTATGAAACTTATACTCAAATTCGTTACAATCTTTATCAAAAAGCGTACTCATATTCTTAGTCAGTAGCTTTTTAAGAAATGAAACTTTTGTATTGATAGCTGCTTTGTC
>CANGMZ010000128.1 GCA_947454715.1 Chitinophagaceae bacterium | reverse complement strand
AGGTGAATTATTTACAAAGGATGTTATCTCTACTTTTGGAACAAGACAGGAACCAGGCTTTGGTATTGGTTTATATATTGTTGCAGAGTTGTTGCGTAGGTATAATTGTAGTATAGATGTTAAAAGTCTTCTTTCAGAAGAGACAACATTTATTATTAGTTTTCCCAGATAAATAGCTGTTTTCAGTTATAGCGATAAATGGGTATAGCGATAATTTTGCCATGTGGAAAAAATCAGAGTTGGCTTATTTGATGATCATATTTTCTCGGCAAAAGGGTTGTCGGACTTCCTGATAAGTAATGGAATTGACATTAAGTTTATCTCAACTTCTAAAGTTAACCTTTTAGAAAAAATTAAGGTTGTTGAAGTAGACATACTTGTCCTCGACATATCTGCTCCGGATGTATCGGGGTTAGAGTTATTTGAATATGTCAATAGAAATTACAAGGATATCAAGTTAGTTGCGCTTACATCGCTAAGCTCTGTGATGTTGGTAGAGAATCTGTTGTTAAATGGTATAAAGGGTTTTGTGAGCAAGCGACAGAATGAGATTGATATTTTAGAATGCCTGAGACGTGTTAATGACAATGAGATATGCCTTCCTAATGAATATCATTTTTTAACTTCTAAGTATAGGGTGGCAGCGCCTGTGATTTTATCTTCAAGAGAAATTGAAATTATTAAATTAATCTGCCTGGAGCTTACATCTCATGAAATTGCTGCACAATTGTGTATATCATTTTTTACAGTTGAAAATCATAGAAAAAATATTTTTAAGAAGCTTGGTGTAAAGAACATCGCGGGTATGATTATGGCTGCCGGAAGGTTGGGACATGTTACTTAAAGAAGCAACATTAATTTGCTCGTCATACATAATTATGTATTAGCATATTCTAAGTAATAAAACAAATAAATATAGCGATAGTGTAATAGTGCTATCAATAGTTAATCATGCCTTTTTAGGATGAAAATTCATTAGTGTATCGTTACATGTTGCTATAGAAATATTTAAGTATTGCGATATTGGAATTATTAAATAAGCACAATTAAACACAATTATAGGTTAACATATTAAATGCAGTTTATGAATTTGAAATTATTGAGCGGGAGTAGAGATGTAACAAAGCGGGAGTTGCTAAAGAACGTAATGTTGTTATTTTCAGTATTATTTTTTTACTGTGTATCTAACTGTGTTGCTCAGACAATGCCCTATAGTTTTTCCAGTAGTGTGGGCTCCTTTAATGCTTTGACAAGCCCAACAACATTGAGTACAGGAGCAAGCATAGACAATACAACACGCCCGTTGAATATTCCTTTCTCGTTTAGTTTCAATGGTGTTATATACACAAAGCTATATGTAAGTCCGAATGGTTACATATCTTTTGGTAATACAGTGAATCCAGGTCTCAACACACGGAGTGTGATTTCAGATACTGCTTCCGGTTTTGGAGCAGCAGCAGCATTTGCATGTGATCTGCAAGGGGTAGATGCTACGTCTCAGCTAGCTTACCGAACTACAGGTACTACACCGAATAGGGTGCTCACTATACAATGGAAAAACTTGACTTTATATGGAGCAACCGGACAAAGTTTTAATTTTCAAGTCAAGCTGTATGAAACAACTAGTGTAATTCAATTTATATATGGGTCGGTATCTAATACTAGTGATCCTGTTACAGTACAAGTAGGGTTAAGAGGTAATACGAATGTCACATTTTTTAATAGAACATCTACGTTTAATTGGGCTGCCACAAATGAAGGAATCGCAAATACAGATGCGTGTACTGTATCTAATACGGTGTTTCCTCAAAGTGGTTTAACGTTGACCTACACACCTGTTAATCAAATAATCACAACAGGTACTTTAAGTATTTTTAGTGCATGCACAAATTCACCAAGTGCCGAACAAACATTTAATGTTAGCAGCAATTTTAATACAACTGGTGTTAGTATAATTGCGCCGATAGGATTTGAGATAAGTACCACAAGTGGTAGTGCTTATAATAATTCATTGGTCATAACACCACCATCACCAGGTTTACTTCCATCTACACCTATATATATACGTATGATTTCTTCGGCAACACCAACAACAGTAGGTGGAAATATAGTATGTTACAGTTTAGGAGCAGATACTTCACAGAATCTTGTTGTAAGTGGTTCCGTTAGCAGTGGCTCCTCTATAAGCGCTGTTACAGGTCTTTCATCAGTAAATATCGGTTCGTCGATAATATTGTCAGATAGCACAATAGGCGGTGTATGGAGCAGTGACGATACTACAAAGGCATTAGTTACCAATACAGGTATGGTTACAGGAATAAGTGCGGGTAATTCGGTTATCTCTTATACTGTAAGTAACAGTTGTGGTACCGCCGCAGCATTGCATAATATAACTGTTAATGGAGGTAATAGTACTCCTTGCCCACAAATAATTTCAACAGTAGCCGGTACTGGTACTTCGGGATATACTGGAGATGGTGGTTCAGCTATAACTGCCACGCTAAATTATCCGCAGGGTGTAGTGGTTGATAATAACGGCAATTTCTATATAGCTGATGCCGGAAATAGCGTAATACGCAAGGTTACGGCTTCTGGAATTATCAGTACAGTTGCAGGTAATGGTACATACGGCTATTCGGGTGACGGTGGTCCTGCTACAGCCTCAGCGTTGAATTATCCGCAGAGTATAGCTGTTGACGGGAATGGGAACCTGTTTATTGCAGATAATGGAAATTATTGTATTCGTAAAGTTTCTGCAGCAGGTGTGATTTCAACAATAGCGGGAAACAATACTATGGGTAATACAGGTGATGGTGGTGCGGCTACAGCTGCATCGTTAATTTCACCTATTTCTGTAGCAGTAGACGCAGCTGGCAACGTGTATGTAGGTGACCAGTACGCGTATTGTGTTCGTAAGATTTCAACAACAGGAATAATAAGTAGAGTGGCAGGTACGGGAACTGCAGGTTATTCTAGTGATGGAGGTTCGGCTTTGGTCGCTGCTTTGGGCGAAATATATAGCGTAGCGGTTGATGGTAATGGGAATTTATTTATTGGAGATAAATCTCATCGTATCCGTAAAGTTTCCTCATTTGGCATCATCAGCACAGTGGCGGGTACAGGAAATACTGGATATTCAGGCGATGGTGGTCCGGCAACGGCAGCAGACCTATCTAGTTCATTTGGTATGACTGTAGATGGCAGCGGTAATCTATATTTTGCAGATTTTGCGAATTATCGTGTCCGTAAAATATCTACAGCTGGTATAATCAGTACTGTAATAGGCAATGGATCAAGCACTTATTCCGGTGATGGTGATGCAGCTTCAACGGCTCTGAGTCCTGCAGCAATAGCCGTTGATGGAAATGGTAATCTATTTGTGTCAGATGAATTCAATGCAGGTATCCGCAAGTTAACAACTGGTGGTTTACCAACTATGGGTACAATTAGTGGTGCAACTTCAGTATGTGCTGGTATTTCAATAACACTAACAGATACTAACACAGGTGGTGTATGGAGCAGTAGTAATGTTGCAGTGGCAACAGTGAACAACATAGGTGTGGTTACAGGTATAGAAGCTGGTAATACAATTATTTCACATACAGTTAGTAATGCTTGTGGAATTGCACATGCTACTTCAAACATTACTGTTAATGAGCTACCCGCAGTACCAATTATCAGTGGTGCATTTGAAGTAACTGTTGGGGCTACTATAAGTTTAACTGCAAGTGTAAGTGACGGTGTTTGGAACAGTAGCAATGTATCTGTGGCATCTGTTAGTAGCACAGGTATTGTTGCAGGTGTCACCATTGGTAGCGTAGATATTTCTTATATAGTTAGTAACACTTGTGGCAGCACTTATTCAACTCAAAGTGTTACAGTTAATTCTTTACTTGATACAACAAGTACAAATGATAATTGTAGCAGCTGGAACAATGTTGGCATAGCAGGGTTCTCTGCAGGAACTGTAAATGCGCAGGTAATTGCTCTTGATCCTTTAGGAGTACCTTATGTAGCATATTCTGATGAATCTTATAATAATAAAGCAACCGTTATGAAGTATAATGGTACAAACTGGGTAAACGTAGGTAGTGCTGGTTTTTCTTCAGCTCAAGTAGATTTTATGGCAATAGCCATTGATTCTTCGGCAGTACCTTATGTAGCATACTTAGATAGTAATTACAGTAACAGAGTAACTGTTAGGAAGTTTGATGGAACAAACTGGGTAGTAGTAGGCAGTGCAGGCTTTAGTACAGGAAGTACTAATTATATTTCGCTGGCTATTGGTGTCGGAGGTATTCCTTATGTTGCTTACACCGATTCTGCAAATAGTTCGAAAGCTACTGTTATGAAATATAATGGTTCTGGCTGGATAACTGTAGGTAATGCCGGTTTTTCAATAGGGAGTGCAGGATATCCCGTCATTGCGTTCAATTCAGCAGGTCTGCCTTTTGTAGCTTATGCAGATGGTGCTGACAGTAATAGAGCAACCGTTATGAAGTTTAACGGAACCAACTGGATAGCAGTAGGAAATCCTGGTTTTTCTTCAAGCGGGGCAATTTACTTATCTTTTGCAGTAAACCCATCAGGTACCCCTTACGTGGCATATATGGATGAGTCTTCTACAGATGCTTCTTCCGGTTATAAAGTAATTGTAATGAAGTTTAATGGTGCTAACTGGATAAAGGTAGGAAATAGTGACACAGCCTTGACAAGTTTTGGAATGTTTCCCAATCTTGCTTTTGGACCAACAGGGACACCTTATGTCTCCTATGTCGATTTTTCACTGGGTATTAAAATCGCTGTTAAAAAGTTCAATGGTGTAAACTGGAGCCCAGTAGGTAGTGGCGGCGTCTCTTTGGGTATGGCATTTTTAGATTATTTCGCAGTAAGCACAGCTGGCACTCCTTATGTTGCCTGCCCAGATGGTGCAAATAGTAATAAGTTAACAGTACAGCAGTTTACAATTGTACCTGCGAGTATCAGTGGTAGAGATAGTATATGTGTAGGCGGTACTACAAATCTTATAGGGTCTATAGCTGGTGGCGTTTGGAGTAGTAGTGATACTGCCATTGCAAAGGTTGACGCTTTAACAGGCAAATTAACTGGTATTGGTGGTGGTACTGCTATTATTATGTATGATGCAGGGTGCGGTACACCCGCAAGTTTTGCTGTAACAATTAATGCAATTCCTTTGGTCAATGTGGTTGCAGATCAAACTGTATGTAATGGTTATTCTACTACATTGATAAGTTTCAGTGGCACCGGTGCTACATATAGCTGGGTAAATGGCAATAGTGCAATAGGGCTAGCTAATAGCGGCACCGGTGATATATTACCATTCATCGCAAATAATGGCTCAATTTCTATACCTCTGCTTGATTCAATTAAGGTTACTGCAAGAGCAAATGGTTGTATTAGTGCTGAAAAAATATTTTTAATAATTGTAAATCCTAATCCGGTAATATCGTTAAATGTAATTCCTGCTGTTTGTCGAGGAACGACTGTTGCAACACTTTCTTATAATAAAACACACACTGACTTTGGTTTTACAGGTATAATGCAAACATGGACTGTGCCTGCAAATATTGATACATTAGATTTTAATTTGGTTGGTGCACGTGGAGGATATCGCAATGGCGGCATAGGTACACCAGGAAAGGGTGCTATGGTAAAAGGTAAATTGGCAGTTACTCCTGGTCAAGTATTGAATGTCTTTGTCGGAGGTGTAGGGGCAACAGGTAGTTCAACCGGTGCGACAGGTGGTTATAATGATGGTGGGCCATCATTTTACTTTGGTGGCGGCGGTGGCGGTGCTACAGATGTTCGTATAGGTGGTATTTATCCACCTAATAAAGTGATTATTGCCGGTGCCGGTGGCGGCAGCGGTGGTGCTCCGGACGGAAGTACTGTTAATGGTGGTGATGGTGGCGGTTTAGTTGGTGGTGCCAGTGGAACTTTTTCTGATTCAGGAGTAATTGCAGCTCTTGGCGGTACGCAGACTAGCGGTGGTACTGGAGCTCGCTTCCCTCCATTCGGACAAGGTGCTTCTGGTTATTACGGTGGAGGCGGTGATGGTCTAATGAATACAACAAACACTTGTAGTGGAGGTGGTGGCGCCGGCTATTTTGGTGGAGGTGGTGGTTCCTGGTCAGGTGGAGGCGGTGGCTCATCTTATGCAAGACCTGATCAAACTGCAAATGTTTCATTTACACAGGGTTACAATGATTCGGCAGGTTACGTCTCATTATCTTACGGATATCCTTTTGGTACTACTTACACTATAACTTGGGATGCGGCAGCGCATGCTGCAGGATTTACAGATGTAATTGCAGGTATTTTACCAAGTTCTTCTGTTGCCCTTCCTATACCTACAACTGCTGATACAGGTGTATATACAGCTGCATTCTCTATCAACACGGGTATGTGTAACAGTATACCGCAAGCCATTTCAGTAAAGGTAAATGCTATACCTATGGTAAATGTAGTTGATAGTCAGGTGGTTTGTAATGGTAATACAACTTCATTGATTAGTTTCAGTGGCACAGGAAATACTTATAGCTGGACGAATAATGATACTTCGATTGGCTTAACATCAACAGGGACAGGTAATATTGCGTCTTTTACCTCGGTAAATAACTCTGATACTATACATTCGGCTACTGTTACTGTAACGCCATTTGCAAATGGTTGTACAGGATCTTCTAACAGTTTATCTATTACAGTTAATCCTACTCCTGTTTTGGCAGGGGTTAGCAACCAAGTGTTTTGTAATGGTGCTTCTACTGCTTTAGTAAATTTCAATAGCCCTGTTAGTGGTTCTGCTTATAACTGGACGAATAGCAATAGTGAAATTGGACTCTCATCAACTGGAGCAGGTAATATCGCTTCATTTATAGCCACGAATAATACGAATACAAGAGACTCAGCTATCATAACTGTAACGCCATCAGCTAATACTTGTAATGGTATTGCCGAAAGCTTTACTCTTGTCGTAAACCCAACACCTCATGTTAATGTTGTTAGTAATCAGACTTTATGTGCTACTGTATCTACAATCCCTACGAACTTTGGTGGTTCTGTAATTGGCTCTCTTTATAAGTGGATAAATAGCAACAATACTATCGGTCTTGCTGATACAGGTTCAGGTAATATCGGTGGCTTTGCTTCTGTGAACGTAACGAATGTGATACAGGTAGCTACTGTTACGGTTACTCCATTTGCTAATAATTGTATTGGTAATTCAACCAGTTTCACATACACTGTGAATCCAATACCTGATGTTGATCTTATACCTAATCAAACGGTTTGTAATGGCGCATCTACTGCACTTTTAAACTTCGGTAGCCCTGTAAGTAGTTCAACGTATAGCTGGACAAATAACAATGGTACGATTGGTCTGGCAGCAGCAGATACTGGAAATATAGCGAGCTTTATAGCTACTAATCTTACCGCGGCTGCTACTACAGCTACTATTACAGTTACGCCATATGCTAATAATTGTGTTGGTAACAGTAGGAGCTTTGAGTATACAGTTAATCCTACGCCGAAATTAACAACGACACTTACACCATTTCCTGTTTGCGATAGCTCGTTATTCAGTTATTTACCTACAAGTGCCACAATAGGTACAGTGTTTACCTGGAGCCGAGTGGCAGTGATAGGTATTAGTAATTCAAGTGCTAGTGGAACCGGAGATCCTATGGAGTACTTGAAAAATACAACTGCTAATCCGCTTATTGTTGTTTACGTTGATACTTTATTTGCAAATGGTTGTACGAATACTCAAGCTGTTGCTGTTATTGTTAATCCAACACCAAAGTTGACTAGTAGTTTAACACCTGCTGCAGTATGTAACAATACAGTCTTTAACTATTTGCCAACCAGTGCAACTGTAGGAACAACATTCTCCTGGAGTCGTGCTGCGGTATCGGGAATTAGTAATCTTGCGGCAACAGGTGTTGATAACCCTGCTGAAACATTAGTTAATACTACTGTAAATCAGGTAACAGTTAATTATGTTTATACACTGACTGCAAATGGTTGCTCATTTACTCAGGTAGTTAGTGTTGTGGTAAATCCTACACCGCAATTGTCTGGCACTACGTTAGCTACAGTTTGTAGCAATGCACCACTGAGCTATCATCCTACAAGTGCTACAACTGTATCTTCATTTGCATGGACTCGTCCAGTTGTTGCTGGAATCAGTAATGCTGCTGGAACAGGAAGTGGTGATATCAATGAATTATTGGTGAATACTACTTTGTTCCCTAAAACAGTTGTTTACAATTATGTACTCACAGCATTTGGTTGCACAAACCCGCAAAACTTTACAGTTACGGTTAATCCTGCACCTGCTGCACCGGTGATTACAATTAATTCGCCTTCTACTGTTTGTAGTAACACAATGTATCAAAACTTTGGTACTACACCTGCTACTGATTCGGTTAAATATACGTGGACCGCTATAGGTGCAACAGTTTATGCTGAGGGTGCAGGTCATCAAAATAGTCTTGTAAACTTTACAACTCCTGGTACTGCTGACGTAATTCTTTCAGCAAATATCAATGGAATTGCATGTTATACCAGAGATACATTTACTGCAACTGTTGGAAGTGCTGCAGCATTGAATCCTGAAGTATATTATGTTCATGATCACTTTATTTGTTTGGATAATACAGTTGATAGTTATCAGTGGGGTTACGATGATGCTACAACGCTTGACTCTACAATATATACCGGAGAAGTAGATCAGAATTTCCATAATGCTTCACCTGACTTTACAACTAAGAAGTATTGGGTTATTACAACAAAGGGTGGTTGTATGTCAAAGAGTTATTACAATGCTCCTGTTGGTATAGTAAACGTTAGTAACGTGGACGCAGTAACAATTGATGTTTTCCCTAACCCTGCGAGTGATAATGTTGCAATTGCAATTAACGGCATCAATGTTTGTAATACAACAATTGAGCTTACTGATATAACCGGAAAAATTATTGTTAAGACAAGTGCTGTCGACAATAAAACAGTTATTAATGTAGGTGATATAGCATCAGGTGTATACATTGTTTCTTGCTATCATAATGGAACGAAAGTTGGAACGACTAAATTGGTAAAGAACTAATTCTCCTGCACAACTAAAAACAAAAATGAAGATGAAAAAGCTCATATTATTACTGGCTGCAGCAGGAAGTACTTTTGCCACAACTGCTCAAACGGCTCATGACAGTATAAAAGTTAAAAAACAACGTAAACAATACGATGCTCAATTACCTGCATGGTGTTTAGATATCAACCTGAAGGGGGGCTTGCTTATGCAAGACCTCTCACAGGTTAATATGCTGGGTAATTATACCAATGCGATAGCAAGTCAATCAAATATTGGTACTGTAAAGTTTAGTAACGGTTCAGCTTATGGTTTTGATGCTCAGGTTGGCTATTTTTTCGGTAAGAACAGACATTGGGGTGTTGGTGCAGGT
>CANGMZ010000127.1 GCA_947454715.1 Chitinophagaceae bacterium | reverse complement strand
GTGTTATTGAAAAATGTCCGACACTATCAGTTGCCGCACTCAATGAAGTCCCCTTTACCTGAATGTTCAAGTTGGTAACCGGCTTATTAGTGCTGCCATCAATCACTCTGCCCTTTATTTGTAATAAACCTGAACTTGACGTTGTGCCTTTCTTTTTAGACTGTTGTGTTACCGGTGCAAGTTTTTTTACCTGCTGAGCTAAGGCTGTTACGGCAAATGATTGCGCTAATATTACCATTGCTGCAGCCTTTTTTATTAACGAACTTGCATAAGAGGGTTTGTAGCGGGTATCAATGAGCGATCTGTTAAGTTGGGTTTCAAAAAAGTGGCCACAAACCGGAGTGTCTTGGGCTTTTTTAAAAATATCTAATATCTCTCCATCACTCATTGTGGTAAAGTCAATAACGGTTTTGCTGCAAACAGCACAATACCTGCCCTTGTCTGCCAGAGACATATTGTCCCAGTTTTCACTGCAAGGCTTTGGTATAGATATGTTTTTTTGTTGCCGCATGTGGGTGTGCTGTTATTGTTTTTTTATTAGGTTTCTTATACTGTCAAGATAAGTTTTTTTACGTAAAGCAGGGGTGTGATTTTCTGATAACCCTTTTTCAGTAATGCTCGTGCTATACATGCCGGTGAGGCGTGTGGAGTTTATTGGTATATTGTATGCGGGATGTATGATAATTGTTTCTCCGCTAACCAACTCTTCTTTGCTGATTATTCTTTGGCTGAAGAAGTAACTATTATGTGTTGTATTCTGAGTTTGGCATTTGATAATAACTTCGTCCATCTGAAGCGTGTCCGGCAAATCTATTTTAAATACGCCTCTGAAATTAGTTACAGTAAAAATATGTGTGCCTTTTACCTGAACTTTGATTCCTGCAAATGGCTTTTTTGAGTTTTCATCAATAACCTTACCTCTTATTTGCCGTTTAATCCACTTATTATTTGTTACTGCTTTTTCAGATCGGGTGGTAACAGCAGCGGTGTCATTTTTTTTGACCTGTTGAGCCAGTGCAGTGGCGCCAAGAGATTGGAGTAACAGCAGTATAGCAGATGCTCTTTGAGCTAATATGCCAACAAAAGAATGTTTGTATCTATTGTCAACAAGAGGGCGGTGGAGTTGATGTGGTAAGAATGAGCCACAAGTATTTGTTCCCGGTTGATTTTTCAATATTTTCAACAACTCACTATCTCTCATCAGCGAATAGTCAGTAACTGTTTTGTTACAAGCAGCACAATGTCTTCCCATGTTATTGGGTGTCATATTATCCCAATTTTCAGCACAAGGTTGAGTAAGGTGTACTATAGTGAGGTGTGTCTTCATAATATGTGGAGCATAATTGTATCCGGTAGCGCACACATATATAGACGTTAATTTCTGTGAATATATTGGGTAGTAGGAAAATATTTATTCGATTGATGTGTTAGATCATCAAAATCATCATTTGCTATAAATGCTTAAACCCCGCAAAAAGCGGGGTTTAATATATTGAGTTGAAGTTGACAGATTATTCTTCGGTCTTCTTTTTCTTAGCTGCTGCTTTTTTAGCAGGCTTTTCTTCGCCTTCAGCAGTTTCTTCAGCTGTTGCTTTTTTCTTAGCAGCTTTTTTAGCAGGTTTTTCTTCTGCAACAGGAGCAACTTCTGCAGCAGGTGCTTCAGCTTCTTCGTTAGCAGCGTTATCTTCAGCTACCTGTGCTTCAAAATGCAACAAATCATTTGCTTTCAACAGTTCATACCATTTAAGCATTTTCTTCATGTCGCTAACGTATACACGCTCTTCGTCGAATTCAGGGAAAACACTTTTGAAATATCCTGAAATACCATCTTTAGAAGCTGTTTTAGGATCTACCGGTGGTATTTTGCTTTCATGTTCCTGCATTTTCTGAAACACATTGTGCAAACGTACGTTTTCAGCAATAGTATATACTTCTATGCTTTCAAGCGGGGTTACATTGTGTTGGCGTGCCGATATGAACTTAGTTGTTTTATCGCCAATGTTGCGCACAATAGCACCATCACTCTTGGTGGTTAATAATTGGTAAAGACCACTCAGGCCGGTTACAGAAACTATTTCTTTATACTGCATATTTTTAATGTAAAGGGTTGCAAAAATAGAATTTTTTTATGCTAAAATGATATTTCAGTAATTTATTTTTAGGATCAATAGCAAAAAACTGCAATGTGGCTTTGTAAAAACGTTATTGCGTTACCGGATTATTGATCTCTTGTAGGCGCTGTCTGGCTGTTTGCACAAATGTGCTGCCCGGGAAATCTATTATCAGTTTTTCGTAATACTCCTTGGCATTTTCTTTCTTATTAAGGTCATATCTATAGATCTCTGCCATTTTAAAGACGGCATCATCTGCTAAAACATCTTCGGCATATTTCTGAGTTATAGTAGTGAGGTAGCCGAGTGCTTTTTCATATTCATGATGTTTCTCAGCGATTTTGGCATGTTGCATCAGAATATCATCGTTGAGCGGATGCTTAGGAAATGCCATAGCTATACTGTCTAAAAGCGTTTCGGCTTGCTTGTCTTTGTTCTGAAACAATAAAAGATCGGCGTATGCAAACCGACTCAATGGGTAGAAATTACTGTCCTCAACGTTTTCTGTTATCTCAACTGATAAGAAGAGGGCATCGTTAGCTATCAGTTCAGTTGTTGACCGCTTAAGGACTGTGAGCATACTCTGAGCCCATTCAAAATCGCCACGGTAATAGTGTAATTTAGCATTACGGAAGCGGGCATCTTCGCCTTGTGCATCTTGTTTGAAATCTTTATCCACTTGGCTGTATAGCAGTGAAGCTTCCCATACTTTCCCTTTAATCACATAATAATCACCCAATTGCAGTTTGAAGATACCTGCAGTCTGTTTACGTGTATCGGGGTATTTAATGGCAGTTTCAAGAATTTCAATGCCTTTATCTGCACTATCTGCATATTGAGCGGCTACCAGTGCATAATCAGATGCCGCCTGAGTCGCATAGTACTGAGGGTATGCAGCAAACAAGGCCGCATATTCACCCATCAACCTGCTGATATTCTCAGGTTTTACATTGGGTGTGTTTTTAACCTGTGCTAGTTCTGTTGCTATTTTTTCGTTTATGGCAGCAGCATAAAGGGGCTTATCAGCACCCTTGGCAATAACATCATCATAAGCTTTGAACGCTATGTCATATTTACGTGCTGCAGCGGCTGTGTGAGCGAAATCTATGAGCGTTTTGCCGGTTTCGTTGTTGCGCTCATCAACGGCTTCCATTTGAATCAGCGCACCGTCCCAATCGTCTTTTTGGGTATATATCCATGTCAGTAAATCAGTGAAATAATTATTGTCCGGCTGCTCGTTAATGCGGCTCATCAGGTATTTCTGTGCAGTCTGTAGTTTTTTAGGGTCATTGCCCAACCATTGTAGGAACAATGATTTTACATTCTCAACTGTAATGAATTGCCCGGGATTGCCAGCCAGCATCACATCCATAGCCTTGTCGAGCTGATTGTTTTTGACGTATAATGTTGCTAATTGCAATCCGTATAGATAGGGATTGCCCAAACGCTGCATAGCTATTTCGTATGTCTTTATTCCATAATCGAGTACTCCTGCATCTGTAAACGCTTTCGCAATGCGCTGAGTGACCATGTCATCACCATTTACTTTAGTGAGCACTACATCAAATTGTTCATTCGCTTTTTTATCCTTGCCTTGTAACTTATATAGCTTTCCTAAATCTATTTCAGGGATATAAGTAGCGCTATATTGGCCAATTCTGCTTTGAATAAGTTTTTCGGCATCTTTATATTTCTGAGCAGCAATGAGTGTATTTAAGAAGGGTGTATACATAGCCTCCCCGCTTTCTTCATAAAGCTTACGATATAGTTTTATGGCATTTTCATAATCTTTGGCAGCCTCATATTTTTGTGCTTCCTCCAGTTTGTTTACGGGAGGAGGGTCAATGATTACATTTTGTGCCAATGCAGTACTGCCGGTATACAATAGTACACCGCACACAGCTACCGACCTCAGCCACTTTCCTACATGCATCTTTTTCATTCAATATTATCTTCTCAAATGTAACGCTTATTATCATTTGGCATTCTTATGAAAAACATAATTATTGAACCAAGGAGTCATTTACCTGTTATTTACCTTCTTTGTTTTCGAGTATAGCTCTGGGATCAAAAACTACCCTGAGCATAGTAATTTTTCCTTCTTTAGTGTGATACCAGCCGCAACCATAGACAGGTGTTCCGGCCATTTTTAGGTCGTATAGCAAGCAAACATCATCGCCATCAACAAAGACTTTATGAATGTCATAAGTTATTCTTTTGGTTTTGATGTAATCGGTATACTTATCGCCACCATCAAACGCTCCGAGAACACCTACAAATACCATGTCATCAGTAACATAAGTTCGTGCTTCTTCATAATCATGTTTGTTGAGTGCTGCAATGCATGACAATACGGTGTCGACTGCTAAACTGTTTGCCGGGTAATTATTATCTGTTAACATGTTTTTATCTTTATTTGCTGAAGTTATTGCAAACCAAAATCATATCCACTGACATTAATCATTCCGGTGGTTAAATAGATACTATAAGCCCTTAGCTACTTTAGCAGCTTAACATTATGTTCGTGTTTTGCGCCGGACATGCCAAATATCTCCCCCTTATAATACTCGTGTTTTTCAGTGGAAATGTTTTCCATCTCCAGATACTCTTCTATCGAGTATTTTTGTTTTCCATAAGCAATAGCAGGTTTTCTAACCTACATGGTATAAGATTAAGAAAAAATTGCTAGTGAGTGCTTCCCTTTATACTCTCTTCACGAAGTACTTCATTGACTATTTGTAACCAAATTTGCATCCCATTATTATTCCAATGACTGTCGCCGGAACGATACAATCTACGGGGAGATGAGTCATGTTTAAATTGAGGATAGACATTGATCATAGGCATATATAAGGAAGTGTCAGAGGCGATAGTTGGAATAAGATCGTTGTAACGTGCTGATTGTAATATACTTGCCGGATTAGGAATAATAGAAAGATAAACTTCATCAAAACCTTCGGCTTTGTAATGATTGTAAATACTATCAAACTCATTTACATACCAATGAACGATGTTTGGTTCTAAGGTTTCGTAACAGCTATATCCATGCTTAGGGAGAATTGTTTCTTTGATGAAGAGATTTTGTCCGTTCTCTGATACGACTACTCCTCCTGAAGCTCTATGGAACAAAGTATAAGTCATGTCTGCTTTCCAACGACGAGGCGCATTCAGAAAGTTGTAGTTAAAAGCAAGAAACTCAATATTTTGATTGATATGATCATTAAATAAGTGGGTTATATCCCAATGGGTGGTGTCATTAGCTTTAGCCTTTAAATTCGGTGATTCAGAAAGCTTACTTACTTTTTGATAAATGGTCCGGTAAATAAAGTAAGGTCTAACAAATCGCTCGGCAGACTCTATAATAAGTATGTTGCGTTTATTTTTATTGAGTTTGTAATGTAGCTCAGCATAATAATTACGCCCAAAATGATAGCTATTGATATGAGCGAATGCTTTTGAAGGAACATCTTCCAGATAGCTATCTCCCCACACATAAAGGTCTATATTTTTGTTGCCGGTATCTGCAGGTGTTGTGAACTTATAATCTTTTGGCGAATTAAATGTTTGTATATCATCAAGATAAGACATGTTCACTAAATCGCCATTGGGAGTATAGTGCTCTCCCCACCATGATGTATTTTGCTCATGAGATTTGAGTTTATATACCATGTCATAAAGCCCATTAGATGTGCCACCGGCAAGCACTAAGATGCCAAATACTATAAATATCCAGGCGAGTATTTGTTTCATAGTATCAGAATTGGAAGTAAATAAATTGATTTTCTCCAAAAACGCCCAGAAAATAGCACACAGCCATCATAAGTCCGCAGAAGGCAAAAAAACGGGTGTTGCTGCGAATAAGGTGTCTGCGGTATTTATATTCCCTGACCATGAGAATAGCTACAAGTGCTGTAGATAATATCAGTTCGTATGTATTGAGTCCGAAGTAACTAACGCCACCATTGAAGGTAAACATCCCTTTCACAAAGTCAAATGCATACGCAACGGTATGTGCTCTGAAAAACACCCAGCAGACTGTTACCGCTAAGAAGTTGATGATGGTAAAAAATATGCCGGATACCATTTTTGCTTTTCTGCTTTTTCGGTTAGGTAGAAGGGTAACCAATATGCCGTGCAATGCGCCCCAAATGATAAATGTGAAGTTTGCACCATGCCAAATGCCACTTAACAGGAATACGATGAACACATTGATTTTTCTGCGTGCTTCCCCACGTTTACTACCACCCAGAGGTATATATACATAATCTCTGAACCAAGATGATAAGGAGATATGCCAGCGGGTCCAGAATTCAGTAATACTTTTAGAGATATAAGGTTGTTTGAAATTTTCCATTAGTGTAATACCCATCACTTTTGCAGCACCTAACGCAATATCTGAATAACCGGAGAAGTCACAATATATCTGAAAAGAGTAGAACATAGCACCTACCCACAATGCCCATGCCGAGAGGCCGGTGTGATTGTGAGCATAATCTGCGGCAATTGCCAACCGGTCTGCAATAACAACTTTCTTGAAGAACCCCCATAGCATACGAGCAAAACCTTCTTTGACATTGTCCCAATTGTAGGCTTTATGTTCGTGTAACTGTGGAAGAATGTTTTGGGGGCGCTCTATAGGCCCTGCAACTAATTGTGGATAGAACATGACGTATAAAGCATAGACCACAAAATTCGTCTCAGGTGCCTGCTTTCCTCTGTACACTTCTATTGTATAGCTCATGGCCTGAAATGTGTGAAAGGATAAGCCAATGGGTAATAAAATGTCGAGGTATGGTAATTTTATATACGGGAACAGAGGTGTTACTGCGGGTGCAATGGTGTCTAAGAGGAAATTGAAATACTTGAAATAGATGAGAATACCCGCATTTACAACAATACTCAATGTGAGCCACCCTTTGCGTTGTTTGCCGGTACTATTGCTAATGAGTATACCTGCTATGTAATCTATAATGATTGTGCCTGCTAATATGAGCAGATATTTTGGAACAAAGCTCATGTAGAAATAGCAACTGGCAATAAGCAGCAGCCATATCCTTTGTTTTTGATAGGGCATACGGTAGTATAATAATGTTACTACCAAGAAGAAGAAAAGAAACTGTAAAGAGTTAAAAAGCATATTGTTTTACAATATTCGGATTTGTTTTAGTTGTGCCGCTACTAGTCTGTGAAATTACATTTGTACAATATGGACTTCTTTATTTTAAATTACCGCATTGTTGTTTGACTGCATGTTATATTATGAACTATGATCAGCAATTACTACCCAACTTTTTTTTATTTTTTTTAGTAGCAAGGTATAGCTGCCGCTGAGGTCACCAACACTCCTTTTCAGTTCCCACTTACCAACAACGAAGTAATATCTGTTTGACAGGCGTTGCAGACGGGTGATAGTAGAAGTGAGTTTGCCCATGTGCTCTGTATCGGGATAAGCTTCCTTGTATCTCTTGAGTGTAACTCCGTAGCCATATCTCGGCCCCTTGGCACCAATAAACAGTAGGCTGTCATTTTGCCAATATCCATGCATGTAGCCTTCTATATTTCCTTTATTCCACTCTTCTACCTGAGCTGAAAGCATGGCTTTTATAGATTTTTCATTCTTATTCTGACCATAAATAAATGATGTGCTGAATAAGAATACCAATACGAGTAAGGTGTGTTTCATGATTGTGTGTTGCTGCAAGATCGTAAAATTGTTTATTATTAGTATATCCTTATGAATGAGAAAGATTTATCGCCGTTGCAATATCCATTCAATGAATGGTAAGAATGCCCAGTGTGCAGGAAGAGGCACATAGCAATGCCATGAATACGCCAAGTAGCCCAATGCGAATACCTATCTTTTCTAGTTTTTCATAGTCTTTGACCCACGCAATAAGAGTGACTCCAAAGCCTATGCCCATCAAAAGTAATGTGAGATAAAAGCTTATATAGACTACGCTGAAGTACATAGGCAAGCATCGTTATTGTTTAAAAATCAATGTAAATGTAACGTACAAAAAATCATCTGTGTTTTGTTGGGGAAAGAAGAAATAGTCTCAGAATTTGGGAAGGGTTGTATAATGTATTCAGTGAGAGTTACTTACGTTAAAAGTCAATTAAAGATGAAAACCAACATTCCAAATAAATATCGTTGATTTTTATTTGTATTCCTCAATAAAAGAACTACCTTAATACACTAAAATTAGTGATGTATGAAAATATTGGATATTAAGGCGATGAACGGACCTAATTATTGGTCCGCAACAAGACATAAACTAATCGTAATGCTTCTTGACCTTGAGGAAATGGAGCAAAGACCTACAGATACAATACCAGGATTTCTTGAGCGGATATCAGCAATGATGCCTTCTTTATATGATCATCGTTGTTCAGAGGGTGTGCCAGGTGGTTTTTATACTCGTATCAAAGAAGGGACATGGTTAGGGCACGTTATTGAACATATTGCACTTGAATTACAAACGCTTGCAGGTATGGATACTGGTTTTGGTCGTACCCGTGAAACAACTGACCCGGGTGTATATCATGTAGTGTTTTCTTATCAGGAAGCCAAAGCCGGAATATACACTGCCAAAGCTGCTGTGAAAATTGGTCAGGCATTGGTAGATGGTACTCCTTATGATCTGGCAGAAGATATTCAGAACCTGCGTGAGATACGTGAAGAAGAACGCCTTGGCCCTAGTACGGGATCTATTGTTGACGAAGCGATAAAAAGGAAAATTCCATATATCCGCCTCAACCGCCACTCATTAGTGCAGTTGGGTTATGGTGTTAACCAGCGAAGGGTGCAGGCTACTATAGCCAGCACAACCAGCAGTATTGCTGTCGAAATTGCTTGTGATAAAGAAGAAACTAAAAATCTGCTGGAAGCGTCAGAAATACCTGTGCCTCGTGGACGTATCATTTATGATGAAGAAGACTTACAAGCAGCAATTGATAAAATCGGCTATCCTATTGTTACTAAACCGGTGAATGGTAATCATGGCAAGGGTGCTACGACAAATATTCGTACTTGGGAAGATGCGGTTGCCGGGTTGAAAGCAGCTAAAGTGTATGGCCGAGCAGTAATTTGCGAGAAGTTTATCACCGGTCGTGATTTCCGTGTTTTGGTTGTTAACTATAAGTTTGTAGCTGCCGCACTGCGTACTCCTGCTGCAGTTATTGGTGATGGTAAACAGACAATACAGCAATTAATAGATGAGGTGAATACAGATCCTCGTCGTGGTTACGGTCATGAAAAAGTGCTGACTGCCATCAAAATCGATGATTTTACGATGGATATGATCACGAAGAAAGGATACACGCTCGATACTGTTTTGGCAGATAAGGAGGAAATGTGGTTGAAGCCAACTGCTAACCTTAGCACCGGTGGTACCGCTACAGATGTTACTGATTATGTACACCCTACCAATGTATTCATGT